>NZ_JBIAGC010000013.1:0-154250 GCF_042869595.1 Streptomyces sp. NPDC006879 | reverse complement strand
GCCTGTCGGGGGTTGACCGCGTAGATGCGGTAGCCGGCTGCGATCAGTGCCTGCACCCAAGGCCCCCGGTCGGTCTCGATCCCGACCATCACCTGCCCGGGCTCCGGGTCCTCGCTGTTGTGCCGGGCGATGAGGGCGTGGAGCTTCGCGATGCCTTCCACGCCTTCCGGTAGCCGCGCGGTGGCGAGCTTGCGGCCCGTCTCGTCCTGGATCTCGACATCGTGGTGGTCTTCGGCCCAGTCGTCACCGATGAACAGCACCAGCACCCGCCCCCTCGCTCTCTTCCGATCACGACGTGCAGCCCGCGGGAGACACGGCTCGCTCTCTAATGGATCAAGTGCTCACGCCCAACCACCGGGCGGGCACGCCATCCCATCAGCAGTCAGGCCTCCCGGCCGACCAACGGGGGCACGGTCTGACCACAGAACTCGCAATGGCTCGGAGGTACGGAGTGCTCACCCGCTGGCAGCTACGAACCGTAGTCTCCTACGGCCCGACGAGACCCATTAGAGGCACTTTCTGCTTTCCTGACCGCCTGCCGGACAGCCTGCTTCATGAAAGCGCGAGGCTAGAGGAGGAAGGTCATGCGCGCACGGGATGGTCCGCGCCGGCCACCCCACCCGCCACGTCACCCTCGACGACGATGTTCTCAGTGCTTCTACCGGCACGTCGTGGCATGGTCGCCTGAGGGGGCGGGTATCGGCTGGTCATGGCCGGGCCGAGCCCTCCGGCGGATTGCCGGACCACAGCCCGGGCAAGGGCGGCTCAGCGGACGGGTGCAGGGGTGGTCTCGTTGCTCAGGCGCGCGGAGGGTGGTTTCGAAGTCTTCGGCTCGGACGGTGATGGACGTGCTGGTTACGCGGCACCGCTGCCTTTACGGCGCCAGTGCCGCAAGGGCTGGTGCCAGCCGTGCGGGCCTTCGGCTCACACGGCTGAGCTGCGCAGCAGAACAGCAGCTACTGCCCAAGTGATGGATCCGGTCCGAAGTCGGCGACCTGCAAGGTGGCCGATCCTCCGGGCGGGCTGTTGAGGACCCCGCGGACGCGCACGGGGATGCCGGAGTCGTGGCAGCGGACCGCTTCGTGGTAGCCGGCGTCGGGGAGGTCCATCCAGACCGTGCGGCTGCGTCTCTGGATGAGGGCTTGCACGCCCACCCTGCCTGTCTCGTCGTCCGGATGGCGGTTGAGGTGGGTGACCAGGCCGAAGATCACGTTCTCGCGGCTGTAGACGCTCGTCTTGAGCTGGTCGGACACCCGCTCCACGATCGCGATGGCGTCGTGGTTGAACTCGACCTCCCGTGGTGTGCCGGGTGGGGCTGAAGCCACGCGGGACCAGTTGAAGGTGACGTCCAGTGTGTCGACCGCTTCGCTGTTCACGACCTTCGAGAGAGCTTGGCAGAGCTCGTACGAGACGCCCTCCCCGATGGAATCCGTGATCTCGCTGGGGGTGGGTACCCGCTCGGCACCAGCCATTTCCTCCAGGACGCCCAGGGCACGGGACATGGTCGCGGTGACCCGTCGGTCGAAGAGCGTCTCCTCGACCTCGATGTCGATCTGTTCCTGTCCCCGCTCGTACACGTCCAGCGGCGATCGTGCCTGGCTGATGATGGGCACGATGTAGGAGCCCTTGCGGGTCTGTCCGAGGCGGACGTCGCGGGCCTGATCCCGGGCGCGAGTCGGGAAGTTGCGAAAGTGTCCCTGGCGGCGGATGGTGGCTGCGGCCGAGGCCACGCGGAGGCGCTTGGCGGACTGGAACAGCTCGAATCCGGCGTCCAGCGGAATCGATCCGTCGCGAATGGTGGGGTGGGAGGCCCTGAGGTCCGTGACGTCGTGGTACACGGACGCGATGGCGTCCTGCACGGTCCGCGTGTCTTCGGCGCTGATACGCGCCAGGTCTTCGACGAGCATGCGTGCGCGTTTCCCGAAGTCCGGGGCTCCCGGCTTCATGGGGACGAGCACGACTTCCTCGGTCGGTCCTGGCAGGCGCCAGAGCTCGGCCACGTCGCCGCCGGACACGGTGGACCAGCCGGTGACCTTGAGGTAGCTCCGGATCTCGTCGGGCCCGAAGGGAAGCGTGTCGGTCGCCATGTCAGTGCACCCCCGTGCTGCCGGACAGGAGAATGCTGCGTGCCATCTCGAACATGCCGCGCATGGACTTCACCGAGAGCTGTTGCTCCTCCGGGAGACTGATCGCGGTCGTGGCACGGCTGGCAACCGAGTCGCGGCCGTGCAAGCAGGCCCAGTACCCGTGGCAGGCCAGCACGATGGAGTCGGAGTGCTGGGTGACCCAGAGTTCGAGGTTGGAGGGCACCACCAGGAGAACCAGGTGGCCCGGCGCCGAACGCTCCCTGCTGCGGAGCTTGTTGTAGGTCTCGACGTCCAGGTCGAAGCTGTACCCGCCTCGGATGGTTCGCGGACTCTGGGTGCACTTGAGCTGGAAGTCCACCATCAGGCCGCCGTCCCGGAGCGTGACGTCCACACCGTCCTTGTCGACGTTCCAATCGCCCACGGTGTAACCGCCTTGGGAAGCGAGAGCGTGTACGTACGCGCGACTGATCTGTTCCTTCTGCCAGCTTGTCGCTTCGCCTGCCACGCGCCCTCCCCCTTGTCGCTTGATCGGGAGAATAGGTGCGGGCGAAGCATGGGGGAACAGGGCCTCAACGCGCAGACAGGCTGTAGGCGTCGACAGCGCTTCTTTTGAGCCATGCCTCTCCAGCAGGGGCACGAGTCCTCGTCCATGAAGCCGTTTGCCGTCAGTGACATGGGCGGTCTGCTCTGGGCCGTAGGGAGAGATCAGACGAATGCCTCCTGGCGGAAGGCGTTGCGGACGTCGGTCAGCGGCTGGCGGTCGCGGGTGTAGTAGAGCTTGTTGGTGAGCAGCACCGCCCACCGGTCCTGGGTGGGGGAGATCCACATGCCGGTGCCGGTGAAGCCGTAGTGGACCCAGACGTCTTGCTCCCCTGGGGTGCCGGGGGCCGGGTGCCAGAACAGGCCGCGTTCCGGCTGGAGGCCGCCGGTCTGCACGGTGAGGGAGCGGGCGCTCCACTCGGCTCCGAAGCCGGCCTGGGCGGGGGCCGTGGTGGGGGCGAGCATGTAGCGCAGGAAGACGGCCAGATCGTCGAGGACGGTGAAGGTGCCGGCGATGCCGCACACCCCGCCGAGGAGCCGGGCGGAGAAGTCGTGGGCGGTGCCCTTGAGGTGGGTGCCGGTGTCCTGGTCGAGCTCGGTGGGAGCGCAGCGGGACGCGATGCCGGCGGGCAGCGGGCCGAAGCGGGTCGAGTCCATGCCGAGCGGGCGCCAGGTTCTCGTCTCGCAGAGCTGGTCGAGGGGCTGGCCGGAGAGGTGTTCGGCGAGGTAGCCGAGGATGAGGGCTGCCCTGTCGGTGTACTCGACGGCTTCGCCGGGCGGCCGGTTGAGGGCTTCGTGCAGGACTCCGCGGCGGATGTCCGCGGGGTCGGTGCCGTAGAGGTTCTTCAGCTGGGCCCGGAGGGGGAGGCCAGCGGTGTGGGTCAGGAGCTGCCGGGTGGTCACGGTGCCGAGGGGGTGGCCGGTGACCTCGTCCCAGAAGGTGCCGAGTGGCACGTCGAGGTCGAGGACGCTGTCCTCCCACAGGGCGCCGATGGACGCCCAGACGGCGAGGATCTTGGTGAGGCTGGCGGCGTCGAAGACGGTGTTCGGACGCATCCTCACGTCCGGTTCGTCGGGGTCCAAGACACCGGTGGCGCCCGTCGCCCGGACTCCGCCGGAGTCGCCGACGGCCCACACCGCTCCCGGGTAGACCTTGTCGCGGACGCCTTCGCTCAGCAGATTCTCGATGCGGTCGGTGCGGTACGGCATGGTCTCCCTCTTCGTGTGGGCATCCCAGCGGCCAGCGTAGTGACGTCGGCCGGCCGGGCCGGGCAACGGCGTGCCGGTGGTCGCGGGGCATTGCCCGGCCCAGCCCCGTCGGTTCTCAGGTGAGCTGGCGGCCGAGGTCGGCCAGTTCTCGGGCGGTCTTCGACAGGGGGTACTGGGCAGCGTTGGCGTATCCGGCCTGCCTGAGGGCGGGGAGGAGACCGGGTTCGGTTCGCAGGCGGTCCAGATCCCGGGTGAGCGCGGAGGGGTGGGTGAAGTCGGTGGCCATACCGGAGCGGGCGAGGGCTTCGCTGAGGCCGGGGACGGGCTGGTAGAGGACGGGGAGGCCGCAGGCTTGGGCTTCCAGAGCGACCAGGCCCATGGCCTCCAGGGTCGTGGAGGGCATGACGAGCACGTCGTGCTCGGCGAACGTTTTCCACAGCTGGGGACGGCGGAGCCAGCCGAGATAGCGAGCCCTCACCCCGGCCCGTTGCAGCCGTGGGGCCAGCACGCGGAACTGGGCGTTGGGGGCGGCGATCGACAACTCGACGCCCTGGAGCGGGGCCACGCTCCGGATCAGGGCCTCGACGCCCTTCTCGGCGGTGAGCCGGCCCGCGTACAGCAAACGGAGGTGGCTCTTGGACGTGCGGGTGGTGCGCGCGGGCGGGTGAGCGAGGAGGCGGTCGGGGATGCCCCAGGGGATGTGGGTGATCTTGCGGCGGTCGGTCTGCGGGGCGAGCTTGAGGAGGCGGTCGGCCATGGCGCCGGTGGGGACGACGATGGCGTCGGCGGCCCGCGCGGTCGCCCGCAGGACCTGGAGCTGGTCGCGGTGGGCTTCGGCGAAGAGCAGGTCGGTGCCGTGTACCAGGGCGATGCGGGGGTGCGCGGGCAGGGCCCTCATCAGGGCGGGGGTGGCGCCGAAGGCGAGGTGGTGCAGGTGCAGGACGTCGATCGGGGAGGGGTTGATCGCCGCCGTCAGGGCTCTGCGCAGGGCGGCGACGTAGCGGCCGAAGGCCGGTCCCTCCAGGCACTTGCCGCCCGCGCTGAGCAGGTCGAGGCCGGCCGGTGTCCGGGGGCGGGGTCCGGCTGGGGCGAGCATGAAGGCCCTCGCG
The DNA here is from genome assembly GCF_042869595.1 of Streptomyces sp. NPDC006879. Taxonomy (NCBI): domain Bacteria; kingdom Bacillati; phylum Actinomycetota; class Actinomycetes; order Kitasatosporales; family Streptomycetaceae; genus Streptomyces; species Streptomyces sp. NPDC006879. Next base: position 149,305 of record NZ_JBIAGC010000013.1, on the reverse strand, counting down.
GGGATGAGGGGTTTCTCGCCGGTGTAGAGGTCGAGGAACAGCTCGACGCTGCCGCCGGGGCTGCCGGCGGGCAGGTCCAGGAACGTAGCGGGCATCGGTTCCGGGGTGGGGCTGACGTGGAGACTCACCGGCGGCCTCCGTCGATCTCCTCGTAGAGGCGTGAGATGTCGATGCCGTCTGAGGCGGCGTACTTTGCGAGCTGCCGCTGGTAGCTGGCCGGTGTGCCCTGGGTTGTCAGAAAGACCAGCTTGCCGAACGTCATGCCCGGGTAGACGCGGACGGGCCGGGCGGCCCGGATCTCCAGGGTCCAGTGGATCGCGTGGCCCTGGTGCCCGAGCGGGGCGGAGACGTGGACCCAGATGCCGAGGGCTCCGATGGTGCGGTCGCCGTTGAGCATCTGCGCGTACGTCTCCGAGCCGGTGCGCTCGTGGGTGACGCCGAGGTAGAGCAGTCCGGGCTGGAGGACCAGGCCGGTGCTGGGGATCGTCTGCTCGGTGTAAGCGGTAGGGGCTGCGGCGTCGAGGTCGCCGGCGCACACGCGGAGGGTGTTGCCGAGGCGCCAGTCGTAGGCGTTCGGGGAGACGCGGGCGGGGTCGTATGGGTCGATGGTGATCTCGTCGGCGCGAACGGCGGCGGTGATCGCGGGGCCGGTGAGGATCACGGGGCGACCGCCCCGACGCGGGCGGCGTCCCGCCAGTAACGGGAGGGCTGGGGGCCGTCGGCGGCCTGGTACTTGCCCGCGTACAGGTCGATGTCGCCGGTGGAGACGAAGAACATGATCTGCCCGATCTTCATGCCCGCGTACACGCGCAGGGGCCGGATCGGGGAGAGCATCAGGGTCCACTGGCCGTGGAAGCCGATGTCGCCGATGGGGGCGGTGATCTCGACGAACAGACCGAGCCGGCCGACGGAGGAGCGGCCGAACAGCAGCGGGACGAAGGTGTCGGAGCCGACCTGTTCGAGGGTGTGGCCGAGGTAGAGCTCGCCGGGCTGGAGGACGTACCCGTCCTCGCCGATCTCGACCGTGGCGGTCGGGTTGGGCTGGTGGGCGTCGATGACCGTGGTCGTGTAGGTCAGCAGGGTGGGACCGAGGCGGACGTTGTAGCTGTTGGGGTTGACCTGCCCGGGTTCGAACGGGCTGATCGTGAGGCGGCCGTCGTGGGCGGCGGCGGTGATCTCGGGGCCGGTGAGGATCATCGTGCGCCTTCCTCCTGGGCGGGCAGCGGGGTGGCGAGGGTGCGGCGGACGGCCTCGCCGAGGCGGAGGCCGGCCTGGTGGGTGCGTCCGCCGAGGTGGGTGTCGGCGAGGTAGTCGGTCGTCAGGACGGACCGGATGCCCTGCGGCAATGGCCAGGGCGCGACGGCCAGTGGGCCGGTCTGCTCGGTCAGGTGCTTGAGCAAGCTGTCCGGGGCGTCGGCGTATCTGTCAGGGAGGAAGGCGTGGACGAGCTGGTTGTCGAACGGCTCGATGGCCAGCAGGTCTCCGAGCGTCAGGGTGTCGCCGAGGTACGTGGGCCGTAGGGCGGTGTCGTTGAGGATGACGGCGTCGGCTCCGAGGCCGGTGTGGAGCCGGGAGGCGACGTCCTGGAGGAGCTGGTGTCGGTCGAGGACGGCGTCGCGGTAGGGCTCATTGACGGTGCCGAGGGCCGTGGCGAGCATTCGGTAGGTGGAGGCGATCTCCTCGTCCAGGTCGGCGAGGTCGTCCGGTACCGGTGTCGGAGTGGGGAAGAGGGCGGTACGGGCGGCCCAGCCGGAGCCGACGGGTTCGGCGGCGGCGTATCCGGCGGCCAGCTCCCGGCCCTTGACCACGAGGGTGTCGTCGACGTGCACCGGTCCGTAGGTGTCGCTGTGGCAGTGGCCGGCGAAGATGACGTCCACGAACGGGCAGGCCCCGGCGAGCTTGAGGTCCTCGTCGAAACCGGAGTGAGACAGCACGATCCACGAGTCCACGTGGTGATGGTGTTCCAGCATCAGCTCGCGCAGCGCTGCCACGGGGGCCGTTACGTGGTGCCCGGCCCGCTGGCCTGCGGGGATGGTGTGGAACGCGCTCACGCCGATGACCGCGGTGACAGCGACCCGGCGGCCGTGCACGTCGACGACGCGGAGACGGTCGAACAGCGGTCGTCCGGTGGCGTCGTCGACGGCGTTGGCGCAGACCGTCATCTCGCGCAGTCCGGGCTCGAAGTAGTGGGGCCAGCCGTGGTTGCCGGGCGCCAGCACGTCGTACAGCGTCGTGAGGATCTCCCTCTCGATGGCGCCCTTGCCCAGCCGGTAGTAGCCGGTGCCCTCGAAGAAGTCCCCGCAGTCGACGACGAAGCTGTCGTGCCCCATGGCGTGCAGGTGCGCGAGCATCGGCACGGCGTCGGCGAAGGCCGAGTGGACGTCGGTGGTGGCGATGATTCGCTGGAAGCGCCTGGTTGCGGTCATGGGGTGACCTCGCAGATGTCGGCTCCGAGAGCGAGGAGCTTGCCGGGCAGGTCGGCGTGGCCGCGGCGGATCTGGTCGACGCCGCCGAGTGTCGTGACGCCGCGGGCGGCGAGGCCGGCGACCATCAGTGCCGAGCCCGTGCGGATGTCGGTTGCCTCTACTCCGGCACCCGTCAGCCTTTGGGGGCCGGTGAACCGGCATTCGGTGGAGGACAGTTCGGTGATCTCCCCGCCCATGCGGACGAGCTGGGGGATGAGGTTGCTGTGGCGCCCGGGGTTGATCGGGTCCGAGAACAGGTGGGTGCCGGGGAAGCCCAGGGCGAGGCCGAGGAGCGGCGGCTCGAAGTCGGCATCGAGGCCACCGGGAGCCAGAGTGGCCATGGCCCGCAGAGGGCGGCCGGTCGGCTGGGTGTCCCGTCCGTGGACGACCAGGGTCTCCGGTTCGTTGGTCGTGGGGATGCCCATCCGTTGGAGGGCGCCGACCAGCGGCGCGACATCGGGTGCGTGGACGCCCTCGATCCGCGCGGTGCCGCCGGTTGCGGCCACGGCGCAGGCCAAGGTCCCGGCCTCGATCTTGTCTCCTGGCACCTTCCAGACGGGTACGTCCTCCTCCGGGACGGAAGACGGCGGCACGAGAGTGAGGATGCGTTCGCCGGCACGGCACTGGTACCCCACAGCCGTCAGTGCGTTCAGGACGCCGAGGACCTCCGGGGAGAGGTTCGGCTGCCCGAGCCGCAGCGGCGTACCGGCCACTACAGCGCGCAGGACTGCGGCGATCGTCGCCCCGCGCGAGCGGAACGGCAGCACCAGGGACACCGTGCCGCGGACCGTCTTACCGGCTTCGACGACGTACCCGTTGTCATCTACGCGGACGCGGTCGCCGAAGGCTTCGTACACCTTGAAGTGCTGCTCCATGCCGCGGTCGCCGATCCGGCATCCGCCCGGCCAGGGAAGCCGGGCCCGGCCGCACAGGGCGATCAGAGCGGGGACGAGGTAGTACGAGGCACGGATGCTGGAAGCGGCCTCGCCCAGGCCGTCGGGCGTCGGGGCCATCTCGCGGGGAAGGACGAGGACGGTGTGGTCGTCCCCGACCGGATGGGCGGTGTTCCAGCCCGCCTGCCGCAGCAGGTCCAGCAGGGTCTGGACGTCCGAGCTGGCGGGCACGTTGTCGAGCCGGACGGGGCGAAGGAGGGCTGCCGCAGCGGCTACGAGCGGGAGCGCGGCGTTCTTCGAACCGTCGACCGTCACGGCACCGGTGAGGGGTCGGCCGGGCCGGATCGCGATGACCTGGGACATGACGGCGGGGACGTGGGTACTCACGTACAACTCCTTTGCGTGGGAAGGGACATGGCGGCAGCAGCCCCGGTCAGAGGCGCGGCAGCCAAGTCGATCTCGGCCCAGCAGCACTTGCCGGAGTCAGTCGGCGTCGTGCCGAAGCGGTCCGCGAGGACACCGACGAGGAAGAGACCGCGTCCGCCCTCGCTGTCCTCGTCCGGCAGCGCCGGTTTCGGCAGAGTGCGGCTCGCGTCGCTGACCTCCACCCGCAGGGCCGCGGCGCAGAACTGGATGACGAAGCTGATCGGCTGGTGGCCGGCGTACCGGACCGCGTTCGTGACGAGCTCGCTGACGACCAGCTCGGCCGTCTGGATGGCTTCCGACGCCGCTGTCACCGTCGGGCAGGCGGTTATGGCCTCCCGCATCTGGCGTCGTGCCGTGGGCACGGCGGCCAGTGTGGGCGGGAGAGTCAAGGTGAGCTGGTGCGCTTCCACGAGCGGCCTCCAGAAGTCGGATCGACCACCCCAAGAAACCGCGCGGTCAGCCCAGTTCGCGACGCCGTGTGCCCGTCCCGCATCGTCTATGCAGAAGCTGCATGAAGCCTCTGCATCGCTCGCCTACGCTCGACCGCAGGGGCATGCTCGACGCGGACGGAAGGGCATGGATGGCAGACGTGAAGACCGAGGCCGAGAAGATCGGCGAGACGATCAAGCACGCCCGACAGCGCGCCGGCCGCTCGCAGACGGACGTTGCCACCGCGCTGGGCTACCACCAGTCGAAGCTCAGCCGCCTGGAGAACGGACGGGGCACGGAGGACACCCGGGTCTTACGCGCTGTCGCCTCCGAACTGGGCATCGCCTTCCATTTTCTTGGCCTGAGCGACCCCGGCCCGTCCGTAGAAACGACCGACGATCCCGAGACAGAAGACATGCGCCGCCGCACATTCCTCGCCGCGAGCATCGCCTCCCTCACGGCCCCGGCGACACCCGCCACCGCCGCCCATGACGACCTTGTACGCGCACTTCTCCCTGGCCCCAGAGCAGGCTCCGCCTCTTCGTGGAACGGAGAGATGCAGCCCCTGCGGGACAGACTGACCACCGCCCGCCGCCTCTTCTGCACCTGCGACTACGCGGAGCTGGAGGCGATGCTGCCCGGTCTCATCGCCGATCTGCGGGAGGCGACAGGTGATCACCGCAACACCGAGGAGACGGCCGGGCTTCTGGCCACCGCGTACAGGACCTCGACGAGCCTGCTGCTCAAGCAGGGCGACCAGGGCAACGCCTGGTTGGCGGTGGGACGAGCCATGGCAGAGGCCGAGCGCTCCGGCGACCCCGTCGTCCTCGCCTCCAGCGTCCGCCTTCACGCCCACGTCCTGACCCGCGAGAAACACACCGCCCAGGCCGTCACCCTCGTCCGCCACACCGCGGGCCAGCTCGCCGGCTCCTACGATCGACATCCGCCCCGATACCTCGCCGCCGTCGGTCTGCTGCTTCTACGGGGAGCGACCGCGGCCAGCCGTGGCGGTGACCGCGCAGCCACCCGGGAGTTCCTCGACGAGGCACGGGAGGTCGCCCGGTACGTCGCGCTCGACCAGCCCGACGCCTGGGCCAACTTCAGCCCGACCAACGTCGCGATCCATGCCGTCAGCGCCGCAGTGTCCTTCGGCGACGCCGGTATCGCCCTGAACGCCGCGGCACCCCTCATGCGCCGGCACATTCCCGCGCCCGAACGACGAGCAGCGCTCTGGGTGGAAGTCGCGCGTGCCTACAACCAGCAGGGCCGCCTGGCCGAGGGCTACCAGGCCCTCCGTATCGCCGAGACCTGCGCCGCCCAGGACGTACGCCGCCCCGCCGTCCGCGACCTGGTCGCCGACATGGCCGCCCGCGACCGGCGACGTACGCTGCCCGAGCTCCACCACTTCAGCCGCCGACTGGGAGTCCCCGCGTGACCGCACAGCCGTTCCTGTACGTCGTCGTCTGCGCCGCCGGCATCGCGGGCGAGACTCACAAGCTGATCACCGCCGCGCAGGAGCAGGGCTGGGGCGTCGGCGTCATAGCCACCCCCCAAGGGCTCGGCTTCCTCGACACCGAGGCGATCGAGGCCCAGACCGGCTACCCGATCCGCTCGGCCTGGCGCAGCCCGGGTGACCCGCGCCCGCTCCCGCCGGCCGACGCCATCGCCGTCGCGCCAGCCACGTTCAACACGATCAACAAGTGGGCGGCAGGCATCGCCGACACCCTCGCCCTCGGGATCCTGTGCGAGGCATACGGGATGGGCATTCCGACTGCCGTCCTGCCGTACGTGAATGCCGCCATGGCCGCACACCCGGCGTACGGCCGGAGCCTGGACCAGCTGCGCGAGATGGGCGTGCTGGTCGGGTCGTACGAGCCTCACCGCCCCAAGGCAGGCGGTGGAGCGGACCGCTTCCGGTGGGAGGAGGCGCTGGAGCTGTTGGACGGCAAGATCGCAGGCTCTTCCGGAAGGTGATCGCCGTTCCCTTGGGGAACGCGACGGCTGTTCCCCAAGGGAACGCATTCGATGTTCCTTTGGGGAACGCGGCGGGGCGGTGACTGCGTGCGTTCCAGGGAGCGCCACGGCCTCGACATCACTCGGCCGGCATGGGACTGCACGGCTAGGTCTCACCGGTTGCTTGCCCCGTTCATTCAGTGAACAGATGGGCCGTTCACGCAGTGAACGCCCCATCTGTTCACTCCGTGAACATCCCGTAGTGCTCACCGTGGGTGTCCTCAGCGCCAGGATCAACGTCGTCGCACGTGTGGCTGCTGCGGTGCAGCGGCCGGTGTGGCTGGTGTGGCCGTCGGCGGGTGGATCTGGGCGCTGGGACGGCGTGTGGTGCTGCGAGCCATGGCTGCCTGGGCGCGAGGGCCGGGTGCGTGGCGTTGGCCGAGGCGGTGGATGCGCCAGGTCAGGGCGCGGGCGGGGTTGCGGGCGTCGTCGAGGGTGCGTTGGCCGAGGGCCTGGTCGAGGAGCGTGGTCGGGTTGTGGCCGGCTGTTTCGGCGTCGGCGAGGACGGTGGCGAGGGCGTCCCAGGCGGGGTCCTTCAGGATGCGGGCTGCGTGATCGGGGGCGGCCTGCTGGAGGTGGCGGGCGTAGCGGTGCTTGGTCCGGATGCCGGGGGTGCGGCGGGCAAGGTCGTCCAGGACCGGGACGGCGACCTGGGCGTACGCGGTCTGGAGGCGGACGAGGGCCTGCTGGGCTGCCGCTTCCTGCTGGGCGTGCCGGTGGGTGCGGTGCCAGTGCTTCGCGAAGGCGACGGCGATGAGGGCGGCGTCGAACAGCATGGCCAGCCCGGCTCCGTCGCGTGTCGCGGCGGGGGTGCGCAGGATCGTCTGGACGCTGCGGCGCAGGACGCGGGCGCTGTCGGCGTCGGCGGTGATGCGGGAGCGGGTGGCGCGCTCGAAGAGGGCGGCGGCGCGTTCGAGTTCGGTCCTGGCGGCGGCTGGTGCGGTGAGGGGGAGGAGGTCGAGGGTTCCGCCGAGGGCGACGAGCTGGCCTTGGGCGATGGGGTCGTCTCCGTGGGTGAGGTGGTGGGGGATGCGTTCGGTGGCGGCGGTGGCCTGGTGCCAGGGGTCGGCCGGCCGGGCGGTGGTCGGTTCGGTGCGGGTGTCGGTGAGGCGGTGGCGGATCTTGGGCAGGGAGAGGTCGCCGGCGAGGGTGGAGCCGGAGAACCAGATGGGTTCGCCGTGCTTGTTGAAGTCGCCGGGCAGGGCGACGCTGTAGCCGAGAACGTCTCCGGACGGTCCGGTCTTGGGCCGCACTGCGACGCCGGTCGCTTCCAGCAGGGCGAAGAACTCGGTCTCGGTGGAGGCGGCTGCCACGGCGCGGCGGACGCGCATGCGCAGGATCTCGCGGGTCGTGGTGTCCTGGCCCTGGCGCTTGGCCTTGAAGTGCTCCCTGCTGGTGGGGCGTTTGGCGGCGGTGCCGTCGCCGGGGTTGAGGCGGCGCAGGCCGAGGTCGGCTTCGATCTTGCGGGCTTCGCGCTGGACGGCGCGGATGTCGTGGTCGCGGCGGGGGCGGCGGCCGTCCTGGCGTACGAGGGTGGCGGCGATGTGGATGTGGTCGTCGGCGTGGCGGACCGCCACCCAGCGGCAGGCTTCCTCGTCGCCTTCGGGGGCGATGCCGGCGGCGGCCACGATCCGGCGGGCGATGTCCGCCCACTGGGCGTCGGTGAGGATCGGGTCCTCGGGCGCGGCACGCACGGGGCAGTGCCACACCGTGGTGGTCGGGGCCTTGTCGCCGAGCATCTTCACGGGCTGGTCGAGCTGCGCGGCGAGCTGGTCCTCGACATCCTTGGGGTTGCGGTGGGGGCTGCGGCCGGGGTCGGGGGCGAAGTCGTTCCAGGACGCGACCAGGCGCGGGTCGGTGTGCTCGTTGGCGGAGCCCGGTCCGTACAGGTAGCCGATGAGGCGGCGGGTGGCGCGGGCACCCTTGCCGAGGATGATCTTCGGTATCACGTGGTCACCGCCCGGAGGTCACCTGGGCGACGGCCAGGTCCACATCGGCGATCGACGCCTCGACCCGGTCCAGCGAGGTCCAGCGCGGGCCACGCGCCGTCCTTGTTGAGGTGCCAGGCGAGCTGGTTGAGGTTGCCGCCGATCTTGCCGAGTTGCCCGTTGGCGGCCATCAGCGCCTTGACCATGGCGCGGTAGTCGGCGACCGCGGCGGTGGGGTCGTCGGAGCGGGCGGCGGCGAGCGAGGTCTCGGCGACGTAGCCGCCGACCGACATACGGCTGAGGTGAGCGGCTGTCGCGAGGAGGACGAACTCGTCGTGGCTGTAGCGCGGGTGGACGCGCTTCTCACGCAGCGTGGGTTCGCGAAGACGGCGGCGCGGCGCGGGCGGCTGCGTGGCTTCTCCCCGAGTCGGCTTCCCCGGGCCGGCCGACCCCGGTGCCCCCTCGGCGCCGGATGCCTCCGCCTCCCCTGGGGCGGAGGCCGGGTAAGGACTCCTTACCCGACAACTTGCTGCGCCGTTGGGGCCGGCGGTCGTCTCCTGCTGGGTGGTGGGGAGTTCATGGTTCGGGTCGTGCATGGATCGGTTCTCCGTGGGTGCTGGTGCCGGGGGCTTGGCTGCGCGAGGCCCTGTGTCCCCGTGCTCGGCTGCACGGGGCCACGGGATGCGCGGAAGGGCGGGCGTTCGGTGCCTCTGCGCGGGTCAGACGGAGTCGGCGGGAGCGGCTTCGTCGAGTCCGTCGGGTGACCCGGCCTTGGTGTCGTCATCCGCGACGGGCCTGGCCTCGGCGCGTTCGGCCTGCAGTTGGTCGCGGAGGATGCGAGAGGGCTCCTGGCCGATCCGAAGGTCTTTGCGTAGACGCACGGCGGTGAGCTGGTCGCCGGTCCAGTCGGCGGTCAGGAGTCGGGCCCGGTCGAGGAGTTCGGGCGAGATGCCGGTGCGGTCGGCGGTCGACTTGGTGTCGGCCGGGATCCGACCGGTCGCTCGACGCGGGGCGGCTCCGGTCGACTCCGCTGCTGTGGCCGATCGGGGCGGCCGGGTGGCGGGGGACGATTCGGCTCGCACGGTCGGCCCCGTCACGGGTGCTTCGGTGGCCTCCCTGGGGGTCGACTCGGTCAACTGCTCGGGGACGGAACCGGGCCGGTCAGGGGTCGACTGTGGGGCCTGCTCGTCGGCTGACTGGGCAGGGGTCGTTTCGGGGGAGTCGGCCGACTCGGGGTTGTGGTGCAGCACCTTGGCCACGAGGTCCGACCCGAAGTAGATCGACCCGACCGGGAGTGAGGTCGCCAGCAGTACGAGGGCCCAGTTCGCGTAGTCCAGGTCGGTCAGTCGGCCCCACTGGATCGAGTCGGTGTGCAGGGCCGGTACGAGGCCGTGCACGTAGTTCAGCAGGAGGCTGGCGATCGTGTAGGTCGCCAGGACCCGCAGCGCGAACTTCCGGTCGGCGTCGGTCAGCACGAGTGTGGCGATCAGCGCGAGGGCCATCAGGCCGTCGACGACGATCGGGTAGAGGAAGGCGGCGGTGGAGTCGGCGCCGATGGCGCGGGCCACGTCGGACAGCGCGTTCCATGAGACTCGGAAGGCCATGAGGACGACGGCCACCAGGCCGAGGACGAGGGCGATGCGTCCCGTGCGGTTCACGCGACGACTCCCAGCGGGCTCGGGTGCTCGGCGAGCGTCGCCAGCGTCATCACGTTCATCGGGGGCCGCGTTCTTGGCGCCGGACGTGAGCCGCGCGATGCCGGCGCGGATGGTGCGTATGACTGCCGGTGCGCTTGGGGCAGGGGAGTGCAAGGGGGTGTTCTCCGGGGTGAGGGAAGACGAGCTGGCGCAGGGCTGGGTGTGGCCACTGGGCCTGGGCGGCCCTGGGCAGTGGGGACTCGTCCCACTCGTCCCGCCGCTGGTCAGGGCAGGTACGGGTGGGGCGGTGATGTCGAGTCGACTCGTTGCGGGTCGGTGACTCGTCCCCGCGCTGACCTGCGCGGGGACGAGTGGGACGAGTCAGGGAGGGTCAGGCGCCGGGCTCGGCGGGGAGGGTGGCGGCTGCCTCGGGCGGGCAGTAGCGGGTCCAGGCGTCGGTGAACTGGGCGCGGGTGAAGCCCTTGGCCTGGTGGCCGCCGGGGAAGCGGCGGTTAGCCGACTTGATGCCGTAGTCCTGGAGCAGGATCTGCAGGCCGCGCGGGGTGAGCCCGTTGGGGCTGTGCTCGGCCCAGGGCGCCTCGGGATCGGCGTTGAGGATCTCCAGTAGGCGGCCGGTGCGGAGTACCGGCTGGTCGCCCTCGGAGGTGAAGGCGCGGCGGATGTCGGCCAGGATACGGATCTTGAGCCCACCGTCCTCGTCCCGCCCGGCCTCGTAGTCGGTCATGGCCGTGCACGCGGTGTGGGCCAGGACGGGCCAGTGCCCGCCCGCGAGGTCGGCGACGCTGATCAGCGGCGCCCAGGTGTCGGCGGCACGGTCCTCGACCGGCAGCTTCGGCTCCAGGGCGAGGGCCTTCTCGCGTACGGAGGCCAGCCAGGCTGCCAGCCGTGTGCGGAGCTCGCGTACGGCCAGGTCGTCGCGGCCGTAGCGCCAGAAGCTGACCTTCTCGGTCTCGGCTCGGCGGCGCATGCGGATGACGACCGACCGGTCCATGATCGTGTCGGGCAGGTCCCCGATGCCGGCGAGGGCGGCCATGGCGAAGGTGGGGAACTTGACCACCTCGTGGTTGGGGCCGGTGACGCGCAGGGTGGGACGGTTGCGCTGGTGGCCGGCGTTGAGCAGGCCCCGCATCTCCTCGTTCTTCTCCGCGACCTTCGCGCTGCCGAAGATCGTGTCGACCTCGTCGACGAGGAGTGTGGGCGGGTCGCCCTCGCCGATCGACCGGAAGATTGCGGCAGCGGAGGCGTTGACCGTGATCAGCGGCTCGTGGACCGCCTCGATCAGGACCTCAAGGAGCCGCGACTTCCCGCACCGCTTGGCCGGACCGACCACCGCCAGGCGCGGCGCGTGCTGCCACACCGTCTGCAGGTGCGTCGCCGCCGCCCACAGCGTGGTCGCGGTCAGCGCCTCCTCGCTCGGCATGACGACGTAGCGCCGGATGGCAGCCCGGAGCAGGTCCAGGACCTCTATGCCCTCGGGGTCCGGGGTGGGCGCGGGGACGGCTGGCTGGCCGGGGATGGCGGTCGGCGGCCACTCGAAGGGAAGCGATGGCGTGTTCGGGGTGGCTTCGTCCATACTGGACATCGAGCTCCTCAATCTGCGGCCATATGGGACGGCAATCCCGGCACTGCAGCTAGTCGTTCAGGGATGGGCGGCGTGAGGTTTGCGCTTTGAGCCCCTCGGTGTCGCAAGCACCGGGGGGCTTTTTGCATGTCTGGCTAGGTGCTGGCGGTCTCCTGCGGACAGCAGCGGTCCAGCACAACAACCATGCCACGCGCATAGCGGCTATGCAAGCGGCAGAACATGATGTACTGTTTAGGCTGCTGCGAATTGCAGGAACGTGCTGCGATAGGAAGGAGGGGGAATGTCCGACGAAGAACGCGAGGACGAGCCCGAGGGCGTCCTGCTCAAGGGCGAGGACAATGCCGCCAAGCGGATCAAGGCCGAGCGCGAGAACCGTGGCTGGAGTACCACCACGCTCTCCGACCGCCTCAACGAGGCCGGGTATGAGATGAACCCGTCGGCTGTCTGGCGGATTGAGAACGGCAAGCGCCGCATCAACCTCGACGAGGCGATCGGCTTCGCCGAGGTCTTCGGGGTGTCGCTGTCCAACCTCGTCGGCCCGCCCGCCCTGGCCGCCGCCGGCCGCGCCATGGAACTGATCGACACCGTCGTGGCCGCCAACGCGGCAGCCCAGCGCGCCCAGCACGCGTACCGCCGGGTCAACGCCGAACTCATCGCCTACCTCGACGAGCACCCGGACATCCGTGAGGAGGCCAACGCGGTGGTCAGCAACGCCATCGCCGAGAGCACCATGAAGATCAACCAGGAGGAGTTCGGTCTGCCACCGCAGCCATAGCCCGCTCCTTTGGCCGCCCTGGCCCGCAAACCCCAGGGACCCCGGCCGCATCACACGCCCATCCCATCCCTGAACGACACGGCCCGGCCGGGGTTGCCGCCCCACCAGCCGAGGCCAGGAGAGGACCCCGCTTGCGCCACACGGCAATACCCCATGCCTCCACCGAGCCCCACACGGCAAAGGAGGTGAACACCAACGACCGCCTGCTCACGGTCGACGAGGCCGCCGAACGCCTCGGCACCGGCGTCCGCTTCATCCGCCGGCTCATCCAGGAACGCCGGATTCGCTACGTGAAGCTCGGCAAGCACGTCCGGATCTCGGAGAGCGTGCTCACTGCCTACGTCGAGGAGCGGACGGTCGAACCCGTCCGCGGCCGACGTTCCGGCTTCGGGCTGGTGGCCTGATGGCACGACCCCGCACGAGGTCCCCGCGCCGCAGCTTTGGCGCGATCCGCCAGCTCCCCTCCGGCCGCTGGCAGGCCCGCTACCCCGGAGCCGACGGCGTCCTACGCGCCGCCCCTGATACGTACGAGACCAAGCGCGAAGCCGAGATCTTCCTCGCCCAGGTCCAGGCCGACCAGTCGCGCGGCGACTGGATCGACCCGACCGCCGGCGAGGTGCTGTTCTCGGAGTACGCCACGCGCTGGATCGACGAGCGCGGCGTCGCGCCCACGACCGAGGAGCTGTACCGGCGGCTGCTCCGCCTCCACCTGGTGCCGACCTTTGGCGGCCAGTACGTCAACGTCATCAGCCCCGCGAAGGTCAGGACATGGCGCGCGGAACGGCGGAAGGCGACCGGCGCCACGACGACCGCCAAGTCGTACCGCCTGCTGAAGGCCATCATGCAGACGGCCGTTGAGGACGACCTGATCCGCCGGAACCCCTGCTTCATCCGCGGGGCGGGCCGCGAGGACGCGGACGAACGACCCGTCGCCACCGTCGAACAGGTCTTCGCGCTCGCCGAGGCCATCGGCATCCGCTGGCGGCTGATGGTCCTGCTCGGGGCCTTCGCCTCCATGCGCCCGGAGGAACTGGCCGAGCTGCGGCGCTCCGACGTCGACCTCGACGCGGGCTCGATCTGGGTCCGGCGGGCCGCTCCGGAACTGAACACCGGCCGCAGGGTCATCGGCGATCCCAAGTCCCGTGCGGGCAAACGGGAGATCATGTTGCCCGGCTTCATCCTCCTCGACGTCCGCCGACACCTGGAGTGGTTCGCTCAGGATGGACCCGACGGCCTCGTCTTCGTGGGGGAGAGGGGTGCTGCTCTCCGTGGCACCACCTTCGGACGGAAGTGGCGCAAGGCGCGGGACGCGGTCGGCCTGCCGAAGGAGTTCCGCTTCTACGACCTCCGGCACACCGGCAACACCCTCGCCGCCGACACCGGCGCCAAGCTCAAGGACCTCATGGTCCGCGCCGGCCAGTCCTCCGAGCGGGCCCAGCTGATCTACCAGCACTCCACCAAGGCCCACCAGCGCAAGCTCGCCGACGACATCGACGCCGACGTCCGCCGTCAGCGCGCGGCGGGTCGGGTCCCGGGCGCAGCCGCTGCCGCCCAAGGGATTCCAGCTCTGCCGACAGGCTCCGGGGGAACTGCACGAGCGAGGTGACAAGCCCAGGTGGAGGTCCAGAGCGGACCTCCACCTGCTGCTCCCGAGCCTGTCAGAAGGGAGGCTCAGATCCGGTGCCGGCCTTCGGGGGTTCCGCTGCTTCGATCAGCTTGTTGGTGAGTTCGATGGTGGCTAGGTACCACCAGAAGATCCAGTCCAGGAAGACGTCGTTGTAGTTGGCGAGCTGGTCTGCGCGCCGGTGGCGCAGGTCGAACCTGTTGGCAATCTCGAACAGGGCCCCGTCGTCAGGCTTCCCGAGGTCTTCGCGGATCAAGGTGCGGCGTTCCTCCAGGATGCCGACGGCGGCCACGATGGCCGACCGCTTGCTCTCCAGAGATGCGTCGCGGGCGCGGAAGAGCGCGATGGAGTGCCGGACGCGGGCGGTGACGGTAGGAGGGCTGTCGTTGAGGACGCGGTGCACCAGGTGACGGCGTGCATCGTCGGTCACGGTGACAAGCCGTCCCAAGTCTTCGCCCTCTGCAGCGAGCTCATACTCGATTCCGGCTTCATGCAGCAGCTCGTTAATCTTCGCGCGGTACAAGATCCGGGCAGGGCCGTTGTGGAACTCCGAGTGGTGCCAGCCGCATGCGCCGTAGGAATGGAAGCGTCGCAGTCGGGGACGGCTGACGAGGTCGTGGAAGACCTCGATCAGACCGTAGAAGATGTCCTCGTCCCAGACCGTCGGAGTCAGTGGCCACAGGCCCGGGATGCCCAGGCGCCGCGCGATCACAGCAGAGGCGTCAGGCAGGTCCTCCGGGCCGTCGACGCACTCCTCGCCGAACTGCTCGACCAAGTAGCCGTTGTTCGCGAAGTCGCTGACGATCAGCGCGAACTCGCGCCGGACATCTCGCGCGGTGCTCCCATTGGCAGACAGGCTGCGCCCCTGGCGCTGGGGCCAGTACGGTCGGGGCGCGACTGCGGGCCGGATCTCCGAAGCGCGGCTGATGAGTTCCGAGAACCAGTCCTCCCGGTTGTCTCCCCTGTGTCGGCTCTCCCTCGTGGAGCCCCAGCCGCCATGGGGGGCCTCGACTTCTTGGAAGTCCGCCACGGCTGTCGATCCGACCAGGGCCTCGGTCAGGAGCCACTCCACGCGCTCCTCCCACGAGGAACGCGAGCCCGTGGTCCTCAGGATGCGTTCCCCTTCTGACACGAACAGCGATGTCGGCCACACCAGCTCGTAGTTGCTCAGGTCCACGATCACGGCGCCATCATCACCCAATCGCACGCATGGCGGGGTGGGCTTCGGCTCATGCTGTGTGCCCGTTCTCACCCAGGTCGCCGTTCCCGATGGGGCGCGGCTGGAGTGATCGGCCTCTGCCCCGACGTCGCACGAGGTCCCGTATGGCACGCGAATGGCACGCGACCCCGAAGAGGTCTAGACAACTACGAAGCCCCAGGTATCTGACCTGGGGCTTCGTTCAAGAGCGGATGACGGGAATCGAACCCGCGCTATAAGCTTGGGAAGCTCATGTTCTACCATTAAACTACATCCGCGAGTTGGGCCAATTGCTTGTCCCGCATCGCCGCACACTCTACCTCATACCCGGCCCCCGGCGTCTGCGCCGCGGGGCCGTCCTCGTGTCGGGGCTCGTCGAAACTCCTGTGCTGGGCGGGAGTTGGGGTGGATCCGGACCCTGGGTGGGTGAGCGGATGCGTAGGCTGAGGAGGCGGAGTGCCGCCTGGAGTCGAATCCTCTTCATCCCTTAATGTGGCGATTCATCGCTTGATGGCTTGGTTGGGGAAAGGGACTCGATGGATCACACCGTCGTCCGTTGTGCCGAAGGGCACGTGTTCAGCACCGCCACGTTCCCGATGCAGCAACTCGGCCCGGGCCGGATCGGCCCCGGCCGACTGCTGCGTTGCCCGCGTTGCGCCCGGTTGCGGCATGCCGTGCCGGTGGGGGCGCCGAAGCGCTGACGGGGGCGCGCGGGCCCGTCCGATTGGGGTGGGCCCGCGCACCCTGCGTATCCTCGGGACGTGCTTCTCTCAGACAAGGACATCCGGGCCGAGATCGACAGCGGACGGGTGCGCATCGACCCGTTCGAGGAATCGATGGTGCAGCCCTCCAGCATCGACGTGCGACTCGACCGGTTCTTCCGGGTGTTCGAGAACCACCGTTACCCCCACATCGATCCCGCCATCGAGCAGGTCGACCTGACCCGGGAGGTCGAGCCCGAGGGGGACGAGGCCTTCATCCTGCACCCGGGTGAGTTCGTCCTCGCCTCGACGTACGAGGTCATCTCGCTGCCCGACGACATCGCCTCCAGGCTGGAGGGGAAGTCCAGCCTGGGCCGCCTCGGTCTGGTCACGCACTCGACCGCCGGCTTCATCGACCCGGGCTTTTCCGGGCACGTCACGCTTGAGCTGTCGAACCTCGCCACACTGCCGATCAAGCTCTGGCCGGGCATGAAGATCGGGCAGCTGTGCATGTTCCGGCTCAGCTCGCCGGCTGAGTTCCCGTACGGCAGTGATCGCTACGGTTCCCGGTACCAGGGGCAGCGGGGGCCGACCGCCTCGCGCTCCTTCGTGAACTTCCACCGAACCCAGGTCAGGAGGCCCGCATGAGCACGGTTCGTGAGTCCTTGACGTACGACGGTTTCGGTAGGGCCGTGCGCGAGCTCGCGCAGACCATCGCCGATGACGGCTACGAGCCGGACATCGTGCTCTCCATCGCCCGCGGCGGGGTGTTCGTGGCCGGCGGCCTCGCGTACGCCCTGGACTGCAAGAACATCCACCTGGTCAATGTCGAGTTCTACACCGGGGTGGGTACGACGCTGGAGATGCCGGTCATGCTGGCGCCGGTGCCGGACGCCATCGACTTCTCCGAGAAGAAGGTGCTGATTGCCGACGACGTGGCGGACACCGGAAAGACCCTCAAGCTCGTCCACGACTTCTGCCTGGGCACGGTGGCGGAGGTGCGCAGTGCCGTGGTCTACGAGAAGTCGCACTCGCTGGTGAAGTGCGAGTACGTCTGGAAGCGCACCGATGACTGGATCGAGTTCCCGTGGAGCGTGGAGCCGCCCGTCGTGAAGCGCGAGGGCCAGGTCCTGGACGCCTGAGTACGCACTGAGGGAGGGTTTCTGGGACAGCCGTCCGGCTGTCCCAGAAACCCTCCCTCAGTGTTGCGGCTGCGGCGCCTAGAGGGTGCCGAGCTTGATGATCGAGAGCAGCGCGATCAGTTGGATCGCGGAGGCGCCCAGGGCCTTCGGCCATGGCAGGTCGTGCGATTTGCTGACCATCGAGGTGAACAGGGCACCGGCGGCCAGCCAGGTCAGCCAGCCCAACACCTGGACCAGTCCGTTCTCGCCACCGAGGAACATCGCGAAGAGCAGTCGCGGCGCGTCCGTAATGGACATGATCAGCATGGACAGGCCCACGGTGGGCTGCCAGGCCCCGTCACCGCCGAGCTGGCGGGCCAGGGTGTGCGTGACTCCGCCCAGGATCAGCCCGCAGATGACGAAGGCGACACCGGTGGACAGCACGATGGGGATGGCGTTCGTCAGGGTGGCGTTGATGGCGTCCTCGCGGGCGTCCTCAAGGCCGAACACCGCCAACAGGCCGTACACGAAGGTGATGACCAACGCCGGTCCCCAGACTGCGTGGTCACGGGTGCGCCAGAAGGTCTGGCCCGGGCTCATCACGATGCCGCGCAGTAGTTCCTTCCAGTGCATGCGGGCCCCGACCGGAGGGGCCTGGCCCGCCTGGTAGGCGGAGCCGGCTCCGTACGGGGTCTCGCCCACACTGAACGCCTGTGTGTAGCCGGGGTTGTTGGCGTGGGAATCGCCGCCCCCGGGGTACGCCGCCGGAGCGCCCGTGCCGCCGCCGTGCGGTGCACCGCCGCCGGCGGGGTACTGCGGTGGGTGCGGGTGCCCGTCCCCGAAGTACTCCGGCTCCCCGTGCCCCGACTGCGCCTGGGGCCACTGCTGCTGCGGTGGTCCCTGCGGGTAGGGCTGAGCGCCGTACGGCTGACCGCCTGGCGGTTGTTGCCCGTACGGCTGCTGTTGCGGGGGGTGTTGCGAGGTGCGGTTGTCCCGGCCGCGTCCGATCCTGAATCCAGCCACGTACACGAACGTACCTGTTCCCGGGGGTTGGGGCGGTATCGCGGGCCGGACTGGGGGCCTTTGCGTCTGAGCTGTGACAACCCCTAAGGGACGGTCCGGGGTTCGGGCCGGCTCGCCGGGGGCGGCATGTGGCGTTCCGCGACGGGTCCGACCGACACCGGGCGACGCGAGGGGCCGCAGGAACGGCTGGAGGCCGGCCCCATCCGGGGCCGGCCTCCAGCCGTCGTCGTGGCGCCGCGGGCCTACTTCACGGGCGCGGGCTCCGGTGCGTCGGCGGCCTCCGGCTCGCCCGCCGGATCGGCCGGGGTCCTGACCGAGTCGAGCAGCAGCTGCGCCACGTCGACGACCTGCACGGAGTCCTTCGCCTGGCCTTCGTTCTTCTTGCCGTTGACCGAGTCGGTCAACATGACCAGGCAGAACGGGCAGGCGGTGGAGACGATGTCCGGGTTGAGGGAGAGCGCCTCATCGACCCGCTCGTTGTTGATCCGCTTGCCGATGCGCTCTTCCATCCACATCCGGGCTCCGCCGGCGCCGCAGCAGAAGCCGCGTTCCTTGTGGCGGTGCATCTCCTGCTGGCGCAGGCCCGGGACCTTGTCCATGATCTCGCGCGGCGGGGTGTACACCTTGTTGTGCCGGCCCAGGTAGCAGGGGTCGTGGTAGGTGATCAAGCCCTCGACCGGGGTGACCGGGACCAGCTTGCCCTCGTCGATGAGGTGCTGGAGCAGCTGGGTGTGGTGGATGACCTCGAACTCGCCGCCGAGCTGGGGGTACTCGTTTGCGATGGTGTTGAAGCAGTGCGGGCAGGTCGCGACGATCTTCTTCGCGGACTTCGGCTTCTTGGTGGCCGGGTCCACCTCGCCGTCCTCGTCGAGGGACTCGCCGAAAGCCATGTTGAGCATGGCCACGTTCTCCTGGCCGAGCTGCTGGAACAGCGGCTCGTTGCCGAGGCGCCGGGGCGAGTCACCGGTGCACTTCTCGTCGCCGCCCATGATCGCGAACCGCACACCCGCCATGTGCAGGAGCTCGGCGAAGGCCTTGGTGGTCTTCTTCGCCCGGTCCTCCAGCGCGCCGGCGCAGCCGACCCAGTACAGGTAGTCGACCTCGGACAGGTCCTCGACGTCCTTGCCGACGATCGGGACCTCGAAGTCGACCTCCTTGGTCCACTCGACCCGCTGCTTCTTGGCCAGGCCCCAGGGGTTGCCCTTCTTCTCCAGGTTCTTGAGCATCGTGCCCGCTTCGGAGGGGAACGAGGACTCGATCATCACCTGGTAGCGGCGCATGTCGACGATGTGGTCGATGTGCTCGATGTCGACGGGGCACTGCTCGACGCAGGCGCCGCAGGTGGTGCACGACCACAGCACGTCCGGGTCGATGACGCCGTTCTCTTCGAGGGTGCCGATCAGCGGGCGCTCGGCCTCGGCCAGCGCTGCGGCCGGAACCTCCCTGAGCTGCTCCTCGGAGGCCTTCTCCTCGCCCTCCATGGTCTTGCCGCCGCCGGCCAGCAGGTAGGGCGCCTTGGCATGCGCGTGGTCGCGCAGGGACATGATCAGGAGCTTGGGGGAGAGCGGCTTGCCGGTGTTCCAGGCGGGGCACTGCGACTGGCAGCGACCGCACTCGGTGCAGGTGGAGAAGTCGAGGATGCCCTTCCAGGAGAACTGCTCCACCTGGGAGACGCCGTAGACGTCGTCCTCGCCCGGGTCCTCGAAGTCGATCGGCTGGCCACCGCTGGTCATCGGCTGGAGCGCGCCGAGCGCGGTCTCGCCCGCGGCGTTGCGCTTGAACCAGATGTTCGGGAACGCCAGGAAGCGGTGCCAGGCCACGCCCATGTTGGTGTTCAGGCCGAGGGTGATCGCCCAGATCATGGTCACGCCGAGCTTGACCATGGCGAAGAAGTAGACGAGGTTCTGCAGCGCCGCGACGCTGAGTCCCTTGAAGGCCAGAACCAGCGGGTAGGACGCGAAGTAGGCGGCCTCGTAACCCTCGACGTGATGGAGTGCGCCTTCCAGGCCGCGCAGCGCCATGATGCAGACGCCGATGGTCAGGATCACGTACTCGACGAAGTAGGCCTGCCAGGCCTTGGAGCCGGCGAAGCGGGACTTGCGGCCGGCGCGCGAGGGCAGGTTCAGCAGCCGGATGGCCATCAGGATCAGGATGCCGATGGTCGTCGCGGTGGCGATGAACTCGGTGTACACCTCGTACGGCAGCCAGCCGCCGAGGATCGGCAGGACCCAGTCGGCCTGGAAGAGCTGACCGTAGGCGGTGACGATCGTCAGGCCCAGGGTCAGGAAGCCGATGGCGACGAACCAGTGCGCGAAGCCCACGATGCCCCAGCGGTTCATCCGCGTGTGGCCGAGGAACTCCTTGGCGAGGGTCTTGCTGCGGGCCATCGGTTCGTCGGTGCGGCTGCCGGCCGGAACCGGCTGGCCGAGTGAGACGAACCGGAAGATCTGCGCCACGGCTCGCGAGAGCATTGCGACGCCGACCACGGTCAGGACCAGCGACACGATGATCGCGGCGAGTTGCATGGGGGGCTCCTCGGGCGGGCGCTTACCGGCGCTTACCGGGCAGTAACTTAGTCAGTCAGGGCTGAGATTACCCACTTACGCCGCCGCACTGTAGTCGGGCGTGCGGTGATCTGTGTCGCTCAGGCGACCCTGACCGGGCCGGCCGAGGCCCCTGCGCAGGGCAGCGAGGGGGGTCCGGGCCAGGATGGACAGGTCCATGCCGAGCCAGTGGTGCTCGGCGTAGTGCAGATCGAGTAGGGACATCTCCTCCCACGGTAGATCGGACCGCGGGCCGACCTGCCAGAGCCCCGTCATCCCCGGACGCACTCCGTGTCGTGGGGCGGGGTGGTCCGCGGACTCGGGGGGCGGTAGGGGGCGGGGGCCGACCAGGGACATCTCCCCCCGGGCCACGTTCAGGAGCCGGGGCAGGGTGTCCAGTCCGGAGCGGCGCAGGAAGCTGCCCACCGGGCCGGATCCGGTGCGCAGGGTCCAGGCGTGGAAGGGGCGCCCGCCCAAGCCCGTGCAAGGTCGGCCGACGAGCGCCCCGGCCCGCGAGCGGAGGGCCGCCGGGGCGGCCAGCAGCAGGATCGCCGGCACGGCCAGGGGGGCCAGCAGGAGGACGCCGGCCAGGTCCAGCGACCGTTTCGCGGCGGGGGGCCGGGGCAGTCGCAGCGGGGACGTTCGCAGCGCGTGGGCGAGCGCGCCGCGGGTCGGTGTGCGTTCGGCGGGCCGGGGGCGTGGCGGCCGGCGGAAGGGCGGCGGCAAGGGCATGGTGAGCACGCTGCACCAATCGGCGGGAATCCCCCCGTTCCCACGCGCACCGCACGGATCAGGGGCACCCGGACCGCGCATGAGTGGGCGGCTGACCGAAGAGTTGAGCCCCTTCGGCTCAGGTCTGTTGACTATGAGCCGACGGTCATGCATCCTTGAGCCTGTTCCACTCAAGTCAGTTGGAGGAATTGAAATGGCACGTGCGGTCGGCATCGACCTGGGCACGACTAACTCCGTCGTCAGCGTTCTCGAAGGCGGCGAGCCCACCGTCATCACCAACGCCGAGGGTGCCAGGACCACGCCGTCCGTCGTCGCCTTCGCCAAGAACGGCGAGGTGCTCGTCGGCGAGGTCGCCAAGCGCCAGGCCGTGACGAACGTGGACCGGACCATCCGCTCCGTGAAGCGTCACATGGGTACGGACTGGAAGATCGACCTTGACGGGAAGACCTTCAACCCGCAGCAGATGAGCGCCTTCATCCTGCAGAAGCTGAAGCGCGACGCCGAGGCGTACCTCGGTGAGAAGGTCACGGACGCCGTCATCACCGTGCCCGCGTACTTCAACGACTCCGAGCGCCAGGCCACCAAGGAGGCCGGTGAGATCGCGGGTCTCAACGTCCTGCGCATCGTCAACGAGCCCACCGCCGCCGCCCTGGCGTACGGCCTCGACAAGGACGACCAGACCATTCTCGTCTTCGACCTCGGTGGCGGCACCTTCGACGTGTCCCTGCTGGAGATCGGTGACGGCGTCGTCGAGGTGAAGGCCACCAACGGCGACAACCACCTCGGTGGTGACGACTGGGACCAGCGCGTCGTCGAGTACCTGGTGCAGCAGTTCCAGAACGGACACGGGGTCGACCTCGGCAAGGACAAGATGGCGCTCCAGCGCCTGCGTGAGGCCGCCGAGAAGGCGAAGATCGAGCTCTCGTCCTCTACCGAGACCACGATCAACCTCCCCTACATCACCGCCTCCGCCGAGGGTCCGCTGCACCTGGACGAGAAGCTCACCCGCTCTCAGTTCCAGCAGCTCACCGCGGATCTCCTGGAGCGCTGCAAGACCCCGTTCCACAACGTCATCAAGGACGCCGGCATCGCGCTGTCCGAGATCGACCACGTGGTCCTGGTCGGCGGCTCCACCCGGATGCCGGCCGTCGCCGAGCTCGTCAAGGAGCTGACTGGCGGCAAGGAGGCCAACAAGGGTGTGAACCCGGACGAGGTCGTCGCCATCGGCGCCACCCTCCAGGCCGGCGTGCTCAAGGGTGAGGTCAAGGACGTCCTGCTCCTCGACGTGACTCCGCTGTCCCTCGGCATCGAGACCAAGGGCGGCATCATGACCAAGCTGATCGAGCGCAACACCACGATCCCGACGAAGCGGTCCGAGATCTTCACCACGGCCGAGGACAACCAGCCGTCCGTGCAGATCCAGGTGTACCAGGGCGAGCGTGAGATCGCGGCGTACAACAAGAAGCTGGGCATGTTCGAGCTGACCGGCCTGCCGCCGGCGCCCCGCGGCGTCCCGCAGATCGAGGTCGCCTTCGACATCGACGCCAACGGCATCATGCACGTGACCGCCAAGGACCTGGGCACGGGCAAGGAGCAGAAGATGACCGTCACCGGCGGCTCCTCGCTGCCGAAGGACGAGGTCGACCGGATGCGCCAGGAGGCCGAGCAGTACGCGGAGGAGGACCACCGCCGTCGCGAGGCCGCCGAGACCCGTAACCAGGCCGAGCAGCTCGTGTACCAGACGGAGAAGTTCGTCAAGGACAACGAGGACAAGGTCCCGGCCGAGGTCAAGACCGAGGTGGAGACCGCCATCGCCGAGCTGAAGGAGAAGCTCAAGGGCGAGGACACGGCCGAGATCCGCACGGCGACCGAGAAGGTCGCCGCGGTCAGCCAGAAGCTGGGCCAGGCGATCTATGCGGACGCGCAGGCCGCCGGAGCCGAGGCCCCCGCCGGTGATGCGGGCGCCAAGGCTGAGGACGACGTCGTCGACGCCGAGATCGTCGACGAGGACAAGCCGAAGGGTGGCCAGGCGTGACCGAGGAGACCCCGGGCTTCGAGGAGGAGCCCGAAGTCCCCTCCGGCGCCACCCCCGAAGACGCCGAGCCGAAGGCCGCCGACTCCTCCAAGGGGGAGGCGGCCCCGGCCGGGGAGAACAAGTCCGCGGGAGCGGAAACCGCTCTGCTGGCGCAGCTGGACCAGTCCCGTACCGCGCTCGGCGAGCGCACCGCGGACCTCCAGCGGCTTCAGGCCGAGTACCAGAACTACCGCCGCCGGGTGGAGCGTGACCGCGTCCAGGTCAAGGAGATCGCTGTCGCGAGCCTCCTCAGCGAGCTCCTTCCCACGCTCGACGACATCGGGCGGGCGCGGGAGCACGGCGAGTTGGTCGGTGGTTTCAAGTCGGTGGCGGAGTCCCTGGAGACGGTCGCCGCGAAGATGGGCCTCCAGCAGTTCGGTAAGGAGGGCGAGCCCTTCGACCCGACGATCCACGAGGCCCTGATGCACAGCTACGCGCCGGACGTCACGGAGACGACCTGCGTGGCGATCCTTCAGCCGGGGTACCGGATCGGCGAGCGCACCATCCGCCCCGCGCGGGTGGCGGTGGCCGAGCCCCAGCCCGGGGCGAGCGCGCCGAAGGCCGCGGAGGAGGACTCCGCCGAGAAGGAGAGCGGTGGCCCCGAACAGGGCTGACGCTGGGATTGACGCAATGACGGTCCGAGAGGAGGGACGCCGCGGATGAGTACCAAGGACTTCGTGGAGAAGGACTACTACAAGGTCCTCGGCGTCCCCAAGGACGCCACCGAGGCCGAGATCAAGAAGGCGTACCGGAAGCTCGCCCGCGAGTTCCACCCGGACGCCAACAAGGGTGACGCCGCCGCCGAGGAGCGCTTCAAGGAGATCTCCGAGGCGAACGACGTCCTCGGTGACGCCAAGAAGCGCAAGGAGTACGACGAAGCGCGCGCGCTGTTCGGGAACGGCGGGTTCCGTCCCGGTCCGGGCGCCGGTGGTTCGTTCAACTTCGACCTGGGGGACCTCTTCGGAGGCACCCAGCCCGGCGGCACCGGTGGTGGCGCGGGTGGTTTCGGCGGCGGTATCGGAGACGTCTTCGGAGGCCTGTTCAACCGGGGCGGCCCGGGTACGCGTACCCAGCCGCGCCGTGGCCAGGACATCGAGTCCGAGGTGACGCTCAGCTTCACCGAGGCGGTGGACGGGGCCACGGTTCCGCTGCGGATGTCCAGTCAGGCGCCCTGCAAGGCTTGCTCCGGCACCGGCGACAAGAACGGCACCCCCCGGGTGTGCCCGACCTGTGTCGGCACCGGGCAGGTCTCGCGCGGCGGCGGTGGCGGCTTCTCCCTCACCGACCCCTGCGTGGACTGCAAGGGCCGTGGGCTGATCGCCGAGAACCCGTGTGAGGTCTGCAAGGGCAGCGGACGTGCCCGTTCCTCGCGCACCATGCAGGTGCGCATCCCGGCCGGTGTCCTCGACGGGCAGCGGATTCGGCTGCGCGGCAAGGGCGCGCCGGGTGAGCGCGGCGGTCCGGCCGGTGACCTCTACGTGGTCGTGCACGTGGATGCCCACTCGGTGTTCGGCCGCAAGGGCGACAACCTGACCGTCACCGTTCCGGTCTCCTTCGCGGAGGCCGCACTCGGTGGCGAGGTGAAGGTGCCCACTCTCGGCGGGCCGCCGGTCACGTTGAAGCTGCCGCCCGGTACGCCCAACGGGCGTACGATGCGGGCCCGTGGGAAGGGCGCGGTCCGCAAGGACGGCTCCCGTGGGGACCTGCTCGTCACCGTGGAGGTGGCGGTGCCGGCGGAGCTGAGCGACAAGGCGAAGGAAGCCCTGGAGACCTACCGCGAGGCCACGGCGGGCCACGACCCCAGGGCGGAACTGTTCCAGGCCGCGAAGGGGGCTTGAGATGGACGGGCGCCGCAGGAATCCCTACGAGTTGACCGACGAGACCCCGGTGTACGTGATTTCGGTCGCCGCTCAGTTGTCCGGGCTGCATCCGCAGACCCTGCGGCAGTACGACCGGCTCGGCCTGGTCTCCCCCGACCGCGCAGCCGGTCGGGGCCGGCGCTACTCCGCCCGGGACATCGAGTTGCTGCGCACCGTGCAGCAGTTGTCCCAGGACGAGGGGATCAACCTCGCCGGCATCAAGCGGATCATCGAGTTGGAGAACCAGGTGGCGGCGCTCCAAGCACGGGTCTCCGAGCTTTCCTCCGCTGTGGAGGGCGCCGCTGCCACGCTGCGGGCCCGGGAAGCACAGGTGCACGCCTCCTACCGCCGCGACCTGGTTCCGTACCAGGACGTGCAGCAGACCAGTGCCCTGGTGGTCTGGCGCCCCAAGCGTCCATCTGACTGAACCGTTTCCGCTGTGGCACTCGCCGCACCGAGCCCTGACAGGCCCTGCTGTGGACCCCCGGTCCGATGCAGGGCCTGTCGTGCGTGGGCGCGTGGCCGGGTGCTCATCCGGTGGGCTCCTCGCGCTCAGCCGGCGGGCTCCTCCAAGATGCCCGAGCGGGCGATGAGATAGCCGAGTTGGGCGCGGCTGCCGCTGCCCAGCGTGGTGGCGAGTTTGGCGATGTGGGCGCGGGCCGTGCGTACGTTCATGCCCAGGCGGCGCGCGATGGCCTCGTCCACGTGTCCTTCGACGAGCAGTTGCGCGATGGAGCGTTGGACGCCCGAGATGCCGGCGGGAGTGGCCTCGTAGCGGATGTCGTCGGACAGCGGCGTGGCTCGTCGCCACAACTGCTCGAAGACCTTGACCAGGTACTCCACCAGGCCCGGGTGGCGCAGTTCGAGGGCGACCCGGCGGTCGTCGCTGGCCGGGATGAAGGCGACAGTCCGGTCGAAGACGATGAGGCGCTCGATGAGTTCTTCGAGGGTGCGGATCTCCACCTTTCCGGCCGAGATGCGTTCCACGTAGGCGAGGGTGCCCTGACTGTGCCGCACGGTGTGCTGGTAGAGCGTGCGGATGGACACGCCGCGGTCGATGAGGGGTTGTTCGCGCTCCAGGGCCTGGGTCAGGGAGATGGAGGGGCGGGCCCCGCCGGGCTGGACGGTGAGGACCTCGCTGTGGCACTCGGCGGAGGCCACGTTCAGCGCGGCGTTGATCCGGTCGAAGCCCTCCAGCACGGTGATGGCGTGTGTGCTGGAGGGGGTTTGGGCGCTGATGGCCATAAAAGGCTCGAAAGCATCGGCCAGTTCCACCGAGTGCCGCCGCCGGTCCTGGATCTCGCGCTCCAGCGGATGGAGTCTTTGTGCGAGTGCAACGGACGGCGGCACCGGGCGCAGCGAGTTGGGGTCGTCGGGATCCGGGTGCAGCAGAGCGAATTCCAGCAGGCATGGCGCGTTTTGGACATCTACCCGCGCGACCCTCCCGGCACTGAGTGCAGTGGCGTAGAGCCGTGTTCCCTCGTCGCACAGGGCCGTGAGGGGGTGGGGATGTGTCGGTTGTGTACTGATTCTAGGCAAATCTCCACCCCCCAGGGTCCTGAACATGCAAGAACATGATGCATCGTGCCTGTGGCACTGACGTGCCCAAATGAGCCATCGTCTGTCACGCGGGGGAGAGGATTCCATCAAGTGAGGACGAAGCCGACCATGTACAAGAGAATGCTTCGCTCGGCGCTTGCCGTTGTTTTCTCCGCCATTGTGGCTTGCGGGGCGGTGGGGGGCGCCGAGTTCGGGACGTCGGGTGCAGTGGCCGACGCCGTACCGCCGGACACTGGCTGGCACGACATCTCCACTGCGATGGACACCGGTTGGCACATAGCCCCGGCTCGATCGGCCGACGGCCTGGGCACGGACTCGGAGAAGGCGGACGCATGACCCCCGACGACCGCACCTTCCGCCGTGAGATGGCCTCTGCCTACCGCTCGGGTTGGCACTTCATCGATCTCGTCACGGCAATCCCCCACCGCGGCGACTCGCTGATGGTGACCCTGTTCGGTGAGCCCATCGTGGTCGTCCGCGAGGAGGACGAGGACGTGCGCGCCTACCGGTGCCTTCGCCGTCCGCGCGGCGCGCCGCAGCCCGTGCGCTGCGCGATCCGTTACGGGATGGTCTTTGTCAACCTCGACCAGCGCGACCACCAGTTGGCCGAGCCGGAAACCGTCACCGCCACCCCCCGCAGTGCCTGAAGCGATTCCCCCGTCGTTAAATCGCTCAGGCGCTTCCCCCACACAGCGGCGTCATCGTGGACCTGAACACGATGACGCCGCTGTGCTGTCCGCAGCCGGGCCCCTGAGGGTGTCCGGGTCGGCTGCCGGCGCCCCGTCCCGGGTGCCCGACGCGGGGCTCTCGGGAGGCCTTCAGGGCCTTCCTCAGGGGCGCCCCATCACGCGGTCCACGCTGATCTCCACGACCACCCGGTCGGGGTTCGGGCTCGGCGTCCGCCCGTAACGCAGCGCGTAGCGCTTCTCGGCGTCCTTGACCACCTCCGCCTCGGTGCGGAGCACCGCCGTGCCCTCCACCGTCAGCCAGCGCGCTCCGGCCAGCTGGCAGACCGCGGCCCGGATGCCCTGCGGGCCGCCGGCGAGGACGTTGCGCACCTTCTTGCTGGTCTTCCTGGTGATCACGCGTGCCACCCGCTGCCGCGGGTCGTAGGTCACGCCCACCGGCACCACGTGCGGGGTCCCGTCCGGACGGTGGGTGGTCAGCGTGCCCAGGTGTCGCTCGTCCCAGAAGGCGAGGAACTCGGGCGTCGGGTGGAGTGGGTCCAAAGACATGCCGGGAAGCGTAGCCATCCGGTACCGCAGCTGCCTTGAGTGGAATAGACTCAACTTTATGCAGGTTGGAAGGAGCAGGCCTGTAGGTTCACCGCGAGGAGGAGAGAGCACACGTGGACGCCGAGCTGACCAACAAGAGCCGTGAGGCCCTGAACGCCGCGGGGAGCCGGGCGGTCAAGGACGGACACGCCGACCTGACCCCGGCACACCTCCTGCTGGCCCTCCTCGCGGGCGAGGAGAACGCCAACATCACCGATCTGCTCGCCGCCGTGGAGGCCGACCAGGCCGCCGTCCGCTCCGGCGCCGAGCAACTGCTGGCCGCACTGCCCAGCGTCACCGGCTCCACCGTCGCGCCGCCGCAGCCGGGCCGCGAGCTGCTGGCCGTCATCGCCGACGCCGCGCAGCGGGCCAAGGAGCTCGGCGACGAGTACCTCTCAACCGAGCACCTGCTGATCGGCATCGCAGCCAAGGGGGGCGCGGCGGGCGAGGTGCTCGCCCGCCAGGGCGCCACGCCGAAGAAGCTGGTGGAGGCGTTCGAGACGGTACGAGGGGGACGCCGGGTGACCACTCCCGATCCGGAGGGCCAGTACAAGGCCCTGGAGAAGTTCGGTACGGACTTCACCGCCGCCGCCCGCGAGGGCAAGCTCGACCCGGTCATCGGGCGGGACCACGAGATCCGTCGGGTCGTCCAGGTCCTCTCACGGCGCACGAAGAACAACCCGGTGCTCATCGGCGAGCCGGGCGTCGGCAAGACCGCCGTGGTCGAGGGGCTGGCGCAGCGGATCGTCAAGGGCGACGTCCCCGAGTCGCTGCGCAACAAGCGCCTGGTGGCGCTGGACCTCGGCGCCATGGTGGCCGGCGCCAAGTACCGCGGGGAGTTCGAGGAGCGGCTCAAGACCGTGCTGGCCGAGATCAAGAACAGTGACGGCCAGATCATCACCTTCATCGACGAACTGCACACGGTCGTGGGCGCCGGCGCCGGCGGTGACTCGGCCATGGACGCGGGCAACATGCTCAAGCCCATGCTGGCCCGCGGTGAACTGCGCATGGTCGGCGCGACCACCCTGGACGAGTACCGGGAGCGGATCGAGAAGGACCCGGCGCTGGAGCGGCGCTTCCAGCAGGTGCTGGTGGCCGAGCCGACGGTCGAGGACACCATCGCGATCCTGCGCGGACTCAAGGGGCGCTACGAGGCCCACCACAAGGTCCAGATCAACGACAGTGCGCTGGTCGCCGCAGCCACCCTCTCCGACCGCTACATCACCTCGCGCTTCCTGCCCGACAAGGCCATCGACCTCGTCGACGAGGCCGCCTCCCGGCTGCGCATGGAGATCGACTCCTCCCCGGTGGAGATCGACGAGCTCCAGCGCTCGGTGGACCGCCTTCGGATGGAGGAGCTCGCCCTGAAGAACGAGTCCGACCCGGCCTCGCTCCAGCGGTTGGACAAGCTCCGCCGGGACCTCGCCGACCGCGAGGAGGACCTGCGCGGGCTCACCGCCCGCTGGGAGAAGGAGAAGGAGGGGCTCAACCGGGTCGGTGAGCTCAAGGAACGCCTCGACGAGCTGCGCGGACAGGCCGAGCGGGCACAGCGCGACGGCGACTTCGACTCTGCCTCCAAACTGCTCTACGGAGAGATCCCAATGCTGGAGCGGGAGCTGGCGGAGGCCACCGAGGCCGAGCGGGAGGCCGCCAAGGACACCATGGTCAAGGAGGAGGTGGGGCCCGACGACATCGCCGACGTGGTGGGCTCCTGGACCGGTATTCCGGCCGGTCGCCTGTTGGAGGGCGAGACGCAGAAGCTGCTGCGGATGGAAACGGAGCTGGGCCGGCGCCTGATCGGCCAGACCGAGGCCGTGCAGGCGGTCTCGGACGCGGTGCGGCGCACCCGCGCCGGCATCGCCGACCCGGACCGGCCCACCGGTTCCTTCCTCTTCCTCGGCCCCACCGGCGTGGGCAAGACGGAGCTGGCCAAGGCGCTCGCGGACTTCCTCTTCGACGACGAGCGGGCGATGGTCCGCATCGACATGTCGGAGTACGGGGAGAAGCACTCCGTGGCCCGGCTGGTCGGGGCGCCCCCCGGCTACGTGGGCTACGAGGAGGGCGGGCAGCTCACCGAGGCGGTGCGCCGGCGCCCGTACAGCGTGGTTCTGCTCGACGAGGTGGAGAAGGCCCACCCCGAGGTCTTCGACGTCCTGCTCCAGGTCCTCGACGACGGCCGGCTCACCGACGGCCAGGGGCGTACCATCGACTTCCGCAACACCATCTTGATCCTGACCTCCAACCTGGGCAGCCAGTTCCTGGTGGAGCCGCTGACCAGCGAGGCGGAGAAGAAGCAGCAGGTCCTGGACCTCGTGCGGGCCTCCTTCAAGCCGGAGTTCCTCAACCGGCTGGACGATCTGGTGGTGTTCTCGGCTCTGGACAAGGACCAGCTCCAGCACATCGCCGGGCTTCAGATCGACCGGCTGGCGGGGCGGCTCGCCGACCGGCGCCTGACCTTGGAGGTCACCCCGGCGGCCCTGGGCTGGCTCGCCGAGGAGGGCCATGACCCGGCCTACGGCGCCCGGCCGCTGCGTCGCCTGATCCAGACCGCCATCGGAGACCGGCTGGCCAAGGAGATCCTCGCCGGTGAGGTGCGCGACGGTGATGCGGTGCTGGTCGACGTGGCCGAGGAGGGACTGGCCGTGGGCAGGGCCCCGAAGGTCTGAAACAGGGCCCCCGGGCTGTCCGCCCGCAGCGGATCGTGACAGTGGGGGTTGCCACATGCGGGGCCGCATGGGGGAGGATGGCTGTATCCGTACGAAGGGAAATCCACGGTGAGCATCGACCCGGCCTCGATTCCGAATTTCGGGGGCCAGCCCGATCCGCAGGCCACAGGACCGGCGGGCCCCGTCGTCCCAGACCAGGACCTGGTCAAGCAGCTTCTGGATCAGATGGAGCTCAAGTACGTCGTCGACGACGAGGGTGACCTCGCGGCGCCGTGGGAGGAATTCCGCACGTACTTCATGTTCCGCGGTGAGGACGAGCAGCAGGTCTTCTCTGTGCGCACGTTCTACGACCGGCCGCACAAGATCGAGGAGAAGCCCCAGCTTCTCGAGTCGATCGACGACTGGAACCGCCGCACCCTGTGGCCCAAGGTTTACACGCACACGCACGACGACGGCTCCGTCCGCCTGATCGGCGAGGCGCAGATGCTGATCGGCACCGGCGTCAGCCTGGAGCACTTCGTGTCCTCCACGGTCAGCTGGGTCCGCGCCTCGATCGAGTTCGACAAGTGGCTCGTCGAGCAGCTCGGTCTGGAGCAGGAGATCGACTCCGCCGAAGGCGAGTCGGGCGACGAGGGCTGACGGCCCCCGTCTCTCCCCGGCACTGCGAAGGCCCCTCTCCGGCCGGTGGTCACCATGACCACCGTTCGGGGGAGGGCCTTGGCCGTTTTCAGGGGCGGCCACCGCAGCGACCCCCAGCGCTGGCCGGCATGACTGTCAGTGGTGGGTGGAAGGATTTCCACGTCGACTGTCAGCGCTTCGCCGGGGTGGGGTCATGGTCGCGGGACGTGGGTGCGAGAGGTGCGTCGGAGCGGGTCCAGTCCGGTCCCGTCGTCCGTCCGGAAGGTCGGCTGCCTGTGAGGTCTGCCTGCCGGTCCGGCCGCGGGTGCCGCTCCCGCGCCGAGCGGAGTGCGACGCCTGCTCCGGGCCCTGTGCCCGTTGGGTCGCCAGCCTGGGGATGGCACTGTGTGCCGGGTGCGAGGACGCGGGGGCGGGGCGTCCCGAGCGGGCTCCGGTGCTGCTGGCCGAGGTTCTCGCGGTCACCACGGACGCGCTGAGCCAGGCGGCCCGCACGGGGCGCGCGGTGCCGGACGGTCGGCGGGCGAGCGCCGCGGTGTGTGGGGGCTGCGGGGCGAATGCGCTCTGGCACCGGACCGTGCGTGGTCGTTGGATCATGATGGAGCCCGGGGACTGGCCGGTGGCCGCGGTGCCCGCGGGTAAGCGCTGGCGGATCGCAGGTGACGGCACCGCTGTGAACCTGGGCTCCTCCCGCCCTTCCGACACATGTCGCATCAGCCATTTCGACGTCTGCCCCGACCGTCCTGCTCCGGTCGGCTCACCCGTCATGCTCGCCCGCTGGCGCCGCAATGCGGGGGGCCGTGCGATCTGACCGCGGCGCGGTGTCGCCCGAGGCGGAGAGCGCGCGGGCACGCCGGTGCATGGATAAGTTCCCAGGTAATTCCGATAATTGTTCTTGCGGGATGCCGCCTGGGTGATCGGTGAGGCTTCGTGCATGGAGTTCCCTACCGTCAACCCCTATTGCCCGAGGCGGCACCCGCACCTCATTCGGGGTCCGGCTGCAATTGTGCAGGTCGCCTTCGGTAAAGGATCGATCCGGCTGTGCCCAGGGCCTCGGGCCGCCTCCCGGTCGCTCCCGCTTCGCCGCGCAGGGTCCTTGGCCTGCGCGAACGGGGGCCCATCCGTCAGTCCGTCCGAGTGAGTGAAATCTTATGAAGATTTCAGGTGGAGTGTCGATGCCGAAGGGATGTCCTGGGTCCCGTGCTAGGGTCGATTTCAGTTGCAGTTTTGGTTCCCGAATTTCGTTTCCGGTGCTTTATGGGTCGGGGCGGGGCAATCATTGCGGCGACGCGGGGCCCGCACGTAGCGGCCCCCGGAACTGCCCCGCAGTAGAGGAGATCGAAGATGGCCACCGGTACCGTGAAATGGTTCAACGCGGAAAAGGGATTTGGATTCATCCAGCAGGACGAGGGTGGCGCTGACGTCTTCGCGCACTACTCCAACATCGTGGCCGCGGGCTTCCGTGAGCTCCAGGAAGGCCAGAAGGTCGCCTTCGACATCACCCAGGGCCCCAAGGGCCCGCAGGCGGAGAACATCGTCTCCTCCTGAATCCGGACGCGCACGGCTCGGGCCCGCACCACCTGGTGCGGGCCCGAGCCGTGCCGGGGCGTATCAGTGCTGGCGCGCCGAAGGTCCCTCGCCATCCGGTTCGGGGGGCCAGCCGGCGGTCGTGCGGCCCCTATCGGGTTACCGGGCGGGACACGCGATCCCCTGGGGTGGGAATGGTGTCGCTTCATCCCATACTGCGCTTCATGCGACGTATTACCCTTTCATTCCTGTGTGCGGCGGCACTGGCGGCCATCGGCGTGCAAGCCGCCACCCCTGCCGGGGCCCTGACCGGAGCTGGTTCCTTCGCGGCGGACTCCCTGCACGCCCGGCCCTGCGGGGCCAGCCCGCGCGGCGGATGGGGCCCGGCCGCCGGGCAGCGGGCGCAGATCCTGCGGATCGCAGAGCAGGCGAAGAAGGAGCTGCGGCTCAAGTCGGTGCTGCTCCGCGTCACCGTGGACGGCAGGGAAGTGGCCACCGAGGCGCTGGGCGAGTCGATGACCGGGGTCCCGGCCACCCCCCGCATGCATTTTCGTAGCGGCTCCGTCGCCATCGCCTACATGGCCAACCTCCTCCTGCAACTCGTGGACGAGGGGCGGGTGGGCCTTGATGACCCCATCGCCCGCTGGTTCCCCGACCTACCGGCTGCTGACAAGGTCACCCTGCGCATGCTCGGCAGCTCCACTTCGGGGTACGCCGACTACGTCACCGATCCGGAGTTCCTCGCCGCGCTGGACGCTGCCCCCTTCCGTCAGTGGACCGCCCGTGAACTGGTCGACATCTCGCTCAGCCATCCGCTGTGGTACGCGCCGGGAACCAACTGGAGCTACTCGCACGCCAACTTCGTCCTGCTCGGGGCGGCCCTGGAGAAGATCACCCGCACGCCTCTGGCGGAACTGATGGAGCAGCGCCTGCTGCGCCCGTTGGGCCTGCGTAACTCCCGCAGCAGCCGGACGCCGCAAATCCCGCGACCGGTGCTGCACGCTTTCACCGACGAGCGGGGGACCTACGAGGAGTCCACCTTCTGGAACCCCTCGTGGACGACTGCCCCCGGCGCGGTGATGACCACCGACATCTGCGACCTGGCGCGTTCGGCCGTGGCCGTAGGCAAGGGCGAGTTGCTGTCCAGGAAGTCCTACGCCACGATGCTGGACCCGGGCACCGTGGGGCTCGGCGGCCCCACCGCGGACTGCCCCCCGGAGGTCTGCCACCACAACACCGAGGCCGTGCACTACGGACTCGGTATCAAGGTGAACAACGCCTGGGTCGTTCAGAACCCGTCCTTCAGCGGCTATGCGGCAGCTCAGGGGTACCTGCCGAGCGAGCGGGTGGCGATCGCCGTGGCGACGACTACCTTGCCGGATGCTGCGGCAGGGAACACCGCCGAAGCCCTGATGGGCCGCATCGCCGACTATCTGGTGCCGGACCAGCCCAGACCGGTGGGCTGATCCGGCCGGTCGGGGGCGGGGGCCCGCCCCCGACCGGCCGGGCCGAAACTCACGGCTCCCCGGGTAGCCAGCCGTACTGGACGGCACGGACGCCAGCTTCGAACCGGCTTCGGGCGTTGAGCCGTTCCATCAGCTGGGTGGCGATCCGACGTGCGGTGCGGTGGGAGACGCCCAGCCGCTTGGCGATGGCCTCGTCGGTATGGACTTGGGCGAGGAGGCGCAGGGCCATCGCTTCTTGTCCGTTGAGGCCGTTCACGTCCTTGGGGCGCGCGCTGCCGAGGGGTTGTGCCCCCTCCCAGATGCTCTCGAAGAGGGCGCAGAGTGCGGTCAGGGCACCCTTGCCGGTGAGGAGGACCGCGCCGGCGCTCGTGTCTTCGCAGTCCATGGGCAGCAGGGCCAGTGAACGGTCCGCGATCAGCATGCGGGTCGGCAGGGCGGCGATGGTGCGTACCTGGCCGCCCAGTTCGGTGAGGCGGTCCGCATGGGCGATGGTGGCGGAGCTGTTGCGTACCGAGTCGAGGTAGATGGTGCGCATCTGGACCCCGCGGCGCAGTAGGTCCTCGTCCAAGGGGCGGGAAGAGCGCAGAGCGTCCTCGGTCTGTGCGCCGTCGGGTGCGAAGCTCATCACTTCCTGGCGGATGCCACGCTGGAGTTCGGCCAGTCGTTCGCGGATCCGGTCCAGGCCGATGAGCTGTTCGATGCCTGAGTTCGGGATGTCGGCCTGGCCGGCGTACTCGGAGATGAGTTTGGCCGCGGCGGCGCGTGAGACCTCGATGCGGTGCTGGTGGGCGGCCAACTCGGCGGACTGGCGGGCCAGTAGGGCTTCCAGTCCGAGGTCGGGGCTCACGGCGCGCAGCCGGCCCGGTGATTCGAAGGATTCGGAGACCAGGCCGAGCGCGGCCAGCTGTTGTTGGGCGGCGTGGACCTCGGTCGGTGGTAGGCCGAGCCGCCTCCCCAGTTCGGCCGAGCCCTCGTGCGGATGGCCGAGCATTGCGCGGTAGATGGACTCCGTCTGTCGGTCCAACCCCAGTGAGTCGAGCAGTTCTTCCCCCTTTGCCCATGAAGGCATATGCCTTCGGCAAACCTGAGACCATATAGGGCTCGGAGTGGCTGAAACAACTCTGTTCGCTGAGGGAGTGAGAACCCTTCGAGTGAGTGGCTTTCTGGTTATCTCGGGAGAGCGGGAGGTCATAGCCGCGTCATGTCGCCCTTTCCTTGGATCGCCCGAATGTGCCCCTTATGAGGTCGGCTGTCCTGGCGTCCGCAGTTCGCCGAGGAGCGCGGGCGGGTGCCCAGCCCCGGGGTGAACGCGCAGCCCACCGGGTGGGTGCGTGGGGCGGGACTCGGGGCGATGGAGCGGACCGTAACCCTCCGCAAGTCGTCCTCAGGAATTGCCGAGCGCCCTAAAGCCAGGGGCATCTCAGAATGCGAGACCAGCGCGCTCCGGGGGGCCTCCCGTCCTGCCTGTCGTAGATCGTGGACACCTTGGTCCTCGGCCGGATCCGGCCATCAGATCGCCCTTCACCCGGGTCGCTGGTCGGGCAAAACTGAGGGTCATCGGCGGGACCGTAAACGCCGTCCACAACCGGACCGAGCCGTTTCGCACCAAAACCAGGCAGGTTTCCGGATTTCCGCTATCACCGCTCTCAGCGAAGGAATACGCATGCTTTCCAGCAGTCTCGCCCGCGCAGCCGCCGTCGTCCTTCTCTCGGGTGCGGCGCTCGCCGTTCCGGTGGCCGCCATCGCTTCGCCCGCCGCCCCCAGTCCGTCGACCAACGGGGTGCCGACAGCCCCGCTCGTCGAGCCGACCCCCACCCCGAGCTCCAGCGGGGACAGCTGGACCTGGCAGTGACCGAGACGACGCTCCCCAGCGCAGCTCACCCGCCCCAACCGATACTCGGGAGTCTCCGTGGACATCAGGCAATTGACCACCTTCCACAAAGTCGCGACGCTGCTCAGTTTCACCAGGGCGGCGAACGAGCTGAAATACGCGCAGTCCAGCGTCACCGCGCAGATCAAGGGCCTTGAATCGTCCCTGGGAGTCGTACTCTTCGAACGCCTCTCCGGGAAGATCCAGCTCACTCCGGCCGGTCAGCGCTTCCTTCCGTACGCGGAACAGATGGTCGCGCTCGCCGGCGAGGCCCGAGGCCGTGCCGCGGGCGCGGACGAGCCTTCCGGCTTGCTGACCATCGGCACCATGGAGAGCATCACCTCCTACCGAATGCCACCGGTGCTGGAGTTCTTCCACCGTCGATACCCCCAGCTCCAGCTGCAACTGCGCCCCAGCCTGTGTGCGGAGACCCTGCACTCGCTGCGCCAAGGCGTCTTCGACATGGGATTCCTGATGGAGGCGCAGACCAGTCACCCCGGAGTGGACAGCGAGGTGCTCGGCCCCGAACCGCTGGTGGTGGTGGCCGCGCCCGACCACCCGCTGGCCAAGGAGCACCGGGTCGGACTCGACCAACTGCGGGAGGTGCAGGTGCTGGCGCCGGAAGCGGGTTGCGCCTACCGCGAGCTCTTCGAAGCCGAGCTGAACAAGGGATCGGGTGAGCCCGTGCCCTTCTTGGAGTTCGGCAACATCGAGTCCATCAAGCGCGGCCTGGCCGCGGGGCTGGGGGTGAGCCTGCTGCCCGCGATGACGGTGGCCGAGGACATCGCCGCCGGCGCCTTCGCGGTCCTGGCCTGGGAACCCCCCTTCGAGGTGTTCACGCAACTCGCCTGGCGCCGTGGCCGCCAGCAGACCCGTGAAATGCGGTTGTTCGTCGACCGGACCGTGGAGTGCATGGCTGCCGAGTACGAGTCGGGCAACGGGCCCGCGCTGTCCGTGGAGCGGCACGTGGCCTGACCGGGAGGGGCGCCCCGCCGCACGGCGGTCCTCTTCCGTGCCAGGCGCCTTCCATCCGATTTCCGTGCTCTTGAATCGGGAATCGCGATGACCGGCATCAACTAATCCGCGCGGCCGAAGCTGGACGCGGTAGTCCCCTCCGGACAGGATTTTCCAGGCCACGCCCTTCACCATGCGGAGAAACTCATGTCAGACCTCATGCGCCCGGCCCGAAAATTCGTCGTGTCCAGTGTTTCTTCGGATGCGCACATGTGGAACCTCGTATTTCTCCAGCTTCTTTTGGAAGAGTACGGCGGGGAAGTCCACAATTTGGGCGCCTGTGTGCCCGACCAGGTAATCATCGACGAATGCCGGGCCGAGCGTCCTGACGTACTGGTGTTGAGCACCGTCAACGGCCACGGACATCTCGACGGTCTCCGGCTGATCCGAAAGATTCGGAGCGAGCCCGACCTCAAGGACCTGCGGGTGGTCATCGGCGGAAAGCTGGGCGTCCGGGGCCCGGAGAACGTCAAGTTCATCGAGAAACTCGCCGAGGGCGGCTTCGACGGAGTCTTCGAGTCCGAGGGATCGCTGCGAAGTTTCGACGAGTTCCTGCGAGGTCTGGCTCCGGCGCCCCAACTGGCCCTCGCCGGTGCGAAGGAGGCGGCGTGAGCATGGCCCCCGCTCCCGTCGGCTCGGCGGAGCTCACCGGAACCGGCCGCCGCAACCGGTTCTCCGCCTTCGTGCACCGCGCCAAAGCCGAACAACGACTCGTGGTGCAGCCCCGCATGGGTTTCGCCGATCTCAATGTGATGCGCGAAGGACTGCTCGCCGTGCGCGCGGCAAGGGCCACCTCCGTCGGCACGGTGACCCTCGACAGCTACACCAGGGTGAACGACCACGACTCGGCCCGCCAGGCCCTGCGTACCGGCGCCGACCTCAACGGTTTCCCGCTGGTCGCCCACGGCCCACAGGCCACCATGGGGATGCTCCAAGGGGTCACCGGGCGGGACTTCCCGCTCCAGGTGCGGCACGGCTCCGCCCTGCCCTACCCGCTCTTCGAGGCCATGGTGGCGGCGGGTGTCGACGCCACCGAGGGCGGTCCCGTCTCCTACTGCCTGCCGTACAGTCGTGCCCCGCTCACTCAGGCCGTCGAAGCCTGGTCCCGCTGCTGCGATCTGATCGCCGCCCAGGAAGACCAGATGCACTTGGAGAGCTTCGGCGGCTGCATGCTCGGTCAGCTCTGCCCGCCCAGCCTGCTGGTGGCGCTGAGCGTGCTTGAGGCGCTGTTCTTCGCCGAGCACGGTCTGACCAGCATCTCACTGAGCTACGCCCAACAGACCCATCCCGGGCAGGACTTGGAAGCACTTGCGGCGCTTCGCCGACTGGCCGGCGAGCGGCTGGGCGGTATCGACTGGCACGTGGTGCTCTACACGTACATGGGCGTCTATCCACGGACCCCCGTCGGTTCCTTCCGGATCCTCCAGGACAGCGCGCGGCTGGCCGTGCGCAGTGGTACCGAGCGCCTCATCGTCAAGACCCCTGCGGAGGCGCACCGGATTCCCACCGTGTCCGAGAACGTGGACGCGTTGGAGTTCGCTGCCGCCGTAGCGGCCGACGAGTACCAAAGGGGCAGGCCCGAACTGCCCACCAGCACCGGCCTGTACGAGGAAGCCCGGATGCTGGTCGACAGCACCCTTCAGCTGGGTGCCACGGTCGGCGCCGCCCTGGTGCGGGCCTTCGCCCGCGGCCATCTCGACGTGCCCTTCTGCCTGCACCGCGACAACGCCAACAAGTCCCGTGCCTACGTCGACGAGCGAGGGCTGCTGCGCTGGGCCCAGCCGGGTGCGATGCCGTTGCGCGGAGCGGACCTCGCGGGCCGCAGGCCGCTGTCGGCACAGGGCCTGATCGAGATGCTCGGCTACAACGAGCGCCGCTTCGACCGAGAGCAGCTGACCCGAGTGACCCAGTGGAGCCTGACATGAGCATCCTGACCCCGGCGCTGAACCCCTCCACCGATCCGGCGGAACGCATCCGCACCGTGGACGCGGTGCGTTCGCGCGGCACCGTGCGCGCCGTCGTCAGCCGTGGCATCCGTGGGCTGTCCCAGCAGCAGGCGGACGGCAGTATGACGGGTCTGGACGCGGACGTCGCCCGAGCCGTCGCCGCAGCGGTCCTCGGTGAGGGGGACCGGGTCAGCTGGCTGCCCCGGGACCCGGCCGACCGGCTGGCGCCGCTGGGCGACGGCACGGCCGACCTGACGGTGTGCAACCTCACCTGGACGCTTGGTCGCGAAGCCCAGTGGCCGGTCCTGTTCGCCGGTGTGACCGCCTACGACGGTGAGGGTTTCCTGGTCCCGCTCGACAGCGGCATCGAGTGCCCCGAGGAGTTGGCCGGCCGCCCGGTGGCCGTGCAGGCGGGTACCACCAGCGCCGCCAACCTCGCCGCCTGGTACGGGCGCCGCGGCCTGGCTGTACAGCCGGTGGCCTTCGCGACTCCGGCGCAGACCCTGGCTGCCTACGCCTCCGGGGAGTGCGCGGCGTACGTCCTGGACCGGATCGCGTTGGCCGGGGAGCGGGCCGCGTTGGCGGACCCCGGGGCGCACCGCATCCTCGACACCGCGATCTCCCGAGAGCCGATGGCCGCCGCCGTCCGCGATGACGACCCGCACTGGTACCGGCTGTGCCGATGGGTGCTGCAACTGCTGGTGGCCGCGGAACACCACGTGGACGAAGCCGGTCCCGGCAACCGGGCGTCCGCGCTGGCGGAGGCCGCGCGGCTCGCCGGCGGCCACGGCCCGGCGCTGGGCCTGGACGTGGGCTGGGCCGCCCGAGTCCTCCAGGCCACCGGCACCTATGCCGAGATCTACGAACGCAACCTGGGCGCCGCATCCGGGCTGTGCGTACCGCGCGGGCTGAACGAGCTGTGGACCCGAGGCGGTCTGCACTACGCCGTGCCGCTCCAGTGAACGCTCCCCCGTATCCCTGCCCGTCCCCCTCCGAGCGAAGGAACTTCCCATGAGTAGTGACACCACACCCAAACCGGCTGCGAGTACGGAGCTCAGAGGGTCCATAGAGCTGACGCTCGCGATGGTCCTCTCCGGAACCCTCGGGGTCTTCGTCGTCGAGTCGGGCGCCTCGCCCTTCAACGTCGTCTTCTTCCGCTGCCTCTTCGGCGCCCTCGCGCTCGGCCTCTACTGCGCGGTGCGCGGCTTCTTCAAGGACCACGGCTTCACGCCGAAGAAGGTCGGCCTGGCCGCTCTCGGCGGCGTGTTCATCGTCTTCAACTGGGCGTTCCTCTTCGAGTCCTACGAGGCGACGTCCATCTCGGTGGCGACCGTGGTCTACCACACGCAGCCGTTCTACGTGGTGCTGCTCGGTGCCGTGCTCTTCCGCGACAAGCTGACCGCGACCAAGTTCGGCTGGCTGGGCATCGCCTTCGTCGGCTTGGTCCTGGTGGCTGGCATCACCGTCGCTGACTTCCGGGACGGCGGCAACAGCACGTACCTGATCGGGCTCGGGCAGGCGCTACTGGCCGCGGTGTTCTACGCCTTCGCTACGGTCATCACCAAGCGGGTGACCGGAGTGAAACCGCATCTGGTCGCGCTGATCCAGGTCACCCTCGGCATTCCGCTGCTGTTGCCCTTTGCGTCCTTCGGTGACATGCAGGGGCTGGGCGCCGACTGGGGTTGGCTGGTGGGCCTCGGGCTGATCCACACCTGCCTGATGTACGTCCTGATGTACTCCTCGTACCAGAAGCTGCCCACTCCGAAGATCGCGGTGTTGGCGTTCGTCTACCCGGCGGTCGCGATGCTCGCCGACTGGGCCGTCTACGGGCACCGGATCAGCTGGCTCCAGGCGCTCGGCATCCCGCTGATCGTCGGCGCCAGCCTCGGGGTCAACCTCGGCTGGAAGCTGTTCCCCTCGCGCCCGGCTGCCGAGATGCCCGTTCCCGCCCCCGCCCCCGCCACACCGCAGCCTGTTCCCGCTGCTGCCTCCGTGGCCACGTCCACGGCCGCGGGTGGTAGCGCCGCGGCCGACCAGATCCTGATCGGAGAGTCCCGATGACCCTCGTCACCGATGCCTCGGCCGTCACCGCCCCGCGGATCGCCATCGTCGGAGCCACCGGCGCCGTCGGCACCACCTTGATCGAGCTGATCGCCGAGCGCGGCATGCGCTACCGAGAGCTCCACCTGGTGGCCTCCGCGCGCTCGGCCGGCCGGGTGCTGAACGTCGAGGACCGCGCCTACGAGGTCCAAGCGATCGAGGAGTTCGACTTCGCCTCGGTGGACGTGGCCTTCTTCTCGGCCGGCACCTCGGTCAGCCAGAAGTGGGTGCCGGTGGCCACGGCCGCCGGTGCGCTGGTCATCGACAACACCATCGCATTCCGGATGGACCCGGACACCCCGCTGGT
This sequence comes from Streptomyces sp. NPDC006879, assembly GCF_042869595.1. NCBI lineage: Bacteria > Bacillati > Actinomycetota > Actinomycetes > Kitasatosporales > Streptomycetaceae > Streptomyces > Streptomyces sp. NPDC006879. The sequence goes on along the minus strand of NZ_JBIAGC010000013.1, from coordinate 107,895 downwards.
GGTCCCGCAGGTCAACGCCCACGAGCTGGACCGCAGGCCGAAGAGCGGGGTGGTCGCCAACCCGAACTGCTCGACGATCCCGCTGGTGCGGCTGCTGCGCGGGATCGAGGACCGCTGGGGCATCCGCAACGCGGTCGTCAGCACCTATCAGGCCGCCTCCGGCCTTGGCTACTCGGGAGTGGAGGAGCTCCAGGAGTCCAGCCGTGCGACGCTCCAGGACGCGGGCGCCGAGTACGAGCCGCACCACTTCCCGCCCGGGCTCGCCTTCAACGTGATCCCCAAGATCGACCGTTTTCTCGACTCCGGTTTCACGCTGGAGGAGGAGAAGATGCTCCAGGAGTCCCGCAAGATCCTCGCGCTGCCGCACCTGGACATCACGACCACCTGCGTGCGGGTGCCGGTCGCCAACTGCCACTCGGAGTCCGTCTACGTCGAGTGTCAGTCGCCGGTGGAACGGGCCGAGTTGGTGGAGGTGTTGGCCGCGCTGCCGGAGGTCGAGGTGCACGACCGTGAGGCCCCGACCGCCTTCCCGACGCCGGCCGTGGTGGACAGCTCCGACCTGGTGCACGTCGGCCGGGTCCGGCAGACGCAGAACAACCCCAGGGCCTTCTGGCTCTGGCTGGTCGCGGACAACCTGCGCATCGGAGCGGCGTTGAACGCGGTCCAGATCGCCGAAGAGCTGGTCGATCGGGGCACGCTGTGACCGCTCCTGCCGTTTTGAAGTTCGGCGGGTCCAGCTTCCGTACCCTCGCTGCGTACGGCGACCTCGCCCGGGCCCTCGGGGAGCGGATGGACTCCGAGGGCGGCAAACTGGTGGTCGTCGTCAGCGGGCAGCCGGGGGAGACCGAGCAGTTCCGGGAACGCCTGAGCCAGGTCAACCCGCACCCGGAGGACGAGACGGTGGCCGGCCTGCTGACGTTGGCCGACACCATCGGCGCTCAGCTGCTCGCCACCGCCCTGCACCGCGGTGGCCGCCGCGCCACCGTGCTCGCCGGTCACCAGCTGGGTCTGCTGACCGACTCCGCCTTCATGTGGGCCCGTTTGGAGCACACCGACCCGGGGCCGCTGCGCGCCGCGCTCGCGGACCACGACATCGTGGTGGTACCGGGCGGGCAGGCCGCGGACGCCCAGGGCCGCCCGACCTGGCTGGGCAAGAACAGTTCCGACCTGTCCGCCGTGGCCATCGCCGCCGCCGTCGGTGCGCCGCGCTGTGAGATCCACTCGGATGTAGACGGCATCTACAGCACGGACCCACATCTGGTCAGTGGCACCCGCTTGTTGAAGGAGGTCTCCTACAACATCGCCGCGCTGATGTCCCTTTACGGAGCCAAGGTGTTGCACCGCAGGTCGGTGCGGCTCGCGCAGAAGCACCGCGTCGAGATCGTATGCCGACTCAACCGGGCTCCTTTCACCGAGGGTTCGGTGATCGGGACGCGTGGTGCCTCGGCCGCGGCGGTGGTGCTCAACCAGCGTTCGGTGGCTCTGTCGTACGACAGCGACGCCGAAGCCGACCTGGCCTTCGCCGCCTTCCACGCCGCCAACATCGACACGATCCGCCTGACCGGGGGCCCGTTGGTCGCCGTCGTGGGAGGTTTCGTGGACCTTGCGGAGTTCCAGCGCCGCAAGGGCCTCATCCCCGGCGTCTACGCGGGCGTCCCCGTCACCGCGCTGCGCGGCAGCAAGGTCGCCACCCATCTTGCGGCCAGCGAGGACGAGGCCCTGCACCTGGCCCAACGCCTGCACGACGAACTCCACCACCCCGGCGCCGGGTTCCCCGAGCCGCAGCTGATAGGAGCGTGAACCCTTGACCACTTTCACCGAGCCTCCCCTCGAAGCCGACCGGATCATCCCCCGGCGCTCTTCGGCGGCGACCTTCACCCGGATCACGCTGCCGGACGAGGTACGCGACGCCCTGGGTGCCCAACTGCTGGACGTCACCGAGCCGTACGCCGACATCGACTTCTCGATGGCCCGCTGGCTCCAGGTCTTCGCCGGCCTGCCCACCGGGACGCTCCAGCAGGTGTTGGACTTCGGGCGCCACATCGACACCGCCGGCGTGGCCCTGGTGGAGAACCTCCCGGTGGACCCTGCGGTACCGGCCACGCCGGTGGACGGTGGACCGAGCCGTGACAAGTCGACCTTCGTGGCCGAGGGCGTCCTGTTGGGGTTGAGCGGTCTGCTCGGTGAGCCCATCGGGGTCCGAACGGAGAAGTCCGGCCAGCTCGTCCACGACGTGATTCCGGTGGCGGGTGGGTCGATGACGCAGACCAACCAGGGATCCGAGGTCTTCCTCAACTTCCACAGTGACATCACGCATGACGTGATCGGTCGCTATGACATCGCCAACCCCGATTTTCTGGTGCTCAGTTGTGTACGTGCGGACCACGAGGGGGTTGCCGGCACCTACTACGCCGACGCCCGGGACGTCTCGGCCGCGCTGGCACCCTCCGCCCTGGAGGCCCTGCGCTCACCGCTGTTCCGGCTCAACGCCCCCGGCAGCTACGTACGTGACGTGGCGGCGGGCAGTGAGGTGCTGTCCGATCCGGTGCCGCTGATCAGCGGGGACGCGGTGCACCCGGAGATCGTCATCTCGGCCAACGGGGTGCGGGCCCTGACGAGCGGTGCGCAGGCGGCTTTGGACCAGCTCCAGTCGGTCTGCCGGGAGGTGGCCCACGAGGTGTTCCTGCGCCCGGGCCAGGCCCTGTTGATCAACAACCGCAAGGGTGTCCATGCCCGTTCCACCTTCACGGCCCGCTACGACGGCCGGGACCGCTGGCTGCAGCGCACCTACGTGCGACGGAACCTGTGGGACATCCGCTACCGGGTGACCCCCGAGGACCGGCGAGTGCACTTCTGAGGCGCCCGGTGGGGCGGGTGCTGCGGCGCGTGCGGGAGCCTCGGGGGCCGCGGGTGGTTCCGGCGGCCCCTGCCCCGCGTCCACGTCAGCCGTCCCGGAGCAGCCGCGCCGCCAACGCGGGTGCCCAGCGGTGCAGTGCGGCCAGGGTGCGGGCCTTGCCGACGAGGACGACGGGGGTACCGCGGTCCAGTCCGCGCAGGAGGGCGGTGGCGGCCTCGTCCGGACTGATCTTCCCGGTGCCGCGGCCGGCCGTCATCGCGGTGTCGACCAGCGGCAGCACGGCCTCGACCACCCGGATGCCGCGCCCGGCGAGTTGGTAGCGCACGGCGGTGGTGTAGCTGCGCAGCGCGGCCTTGGTGGCGCAGTACACCGGTGCGCTGCTCTTGGGCGTCAGTGCGAGGGCGGAGGTGAGGTTGACCAGGACGCCTCCGTGGGCCATCAGCCCAAGGGCGAGGGCGGTCAGTTTGACGGGGGCGGTCAAGTTGGTGGCGATCTCGGTGTCGGCATCGCGGAGCAGGCTCGCGGGTTCGTCGCAGTGGAGCAGGTGGTCGAACTGGACAGCCGCGTTGTTGACGAGCATCCTCAGCCCCCCGCGGGTGCGGACGTGTGCGAGCAGGGCGTGAATTTCCGGCTCGGAGGTGAGGTCACAGCGGACTGCCTCGATGCCGGGCAGCGCGTCGGCGGTGGCGACCCGGTCCCGGTCGCGTCCGCAGACGAGCACCGGTTCGCCGCGTGCGGCGAGTTGGCGGGCCAGTGCCAGGCCGACGCCCGCGGTGCCGCCGGTGATCAGGGTCAGTGGTGGCGGGGTGTTCTCGTACTTCGGTGGTGTGGGTTCCGCGGGGTGACCGGGCATGGGTGCTCCTCCTCGCACATTCCTTTACAGTGCAGCACTGTAAAGTAATTGCCGTGCATCGGGGAGACCCCGGGACAAGAAGGAGCGCCCCATGACCTACGTGATCATGAACATGCTGCAGTTCCAGCCCGCCTGGCTCCGGCTGGACCGTACCGAACGCGCCCGCGTCTGGGAGTCGGTCACACAACTGGCCGCACGGAGCGGAGGAATCCGACTGCGCTGGTTCGACGCCGAGGCGTTCTGCGCCGAATACAGCGACGTCCTGTTCGTCGAGACCGAAGACCTCAACGCCTACTACCTGTTCTGGGAGGCCGTCCGCGACACCGAACTCTTCTCGGTGCCCTATCTGGAGGTCAAGAAGATCGTCATGGGTGTCGAAGAGGGCTTCGCCGCCTACGACAAGACCCTCGCCGGCCAAGGACCGCTGACCGATGGCTGAGCCGAGCCCGAGCCCGGCCGCGGGACGACCGCGCAGCAGCGAGGCGTCGGCGCGCATTCTGCGCGCCACCGTCGAACTGCTGGCGCACAGCGGCGCCGGCGGCGTCTCGGTCGAAGCCGTCGCCGCCCGGGCCCAAGTCTCCAGGCCCACCGTCTACCGGCGCTGGGCCGACCGTACGCAACTGATCGCCGCCGCCGTCCGGGACGCCTTCGCCCAGGTCAACCCCTCGGCCCCGAGCACCCCCGACCCCGCCACCGACCTCATCACCGTCCTGACCAACACCATCCGCCTGCTGGTCGGCACCGACCTCGGGCGGATCATCGCCGGTCTGGTCGGTGAGATCCCCCGCTCGCCCGAACTCGCCGACGCACTGCACGAGGTCGAACGCGAACGTCGGCAGATCCTGCACCAGATCCTGTGTCGAGCCGAAAACCAGGGCCGGCTGCGCACGCCCGACCCGGACCTGGCCGTCGACGTGCTCCTCGGGCCCGTCTACCTCCGCCTCCTGGTGACCGGCGACCCCGTACCCGAGGCGCTCGCCCGGGAACTGGCCGCCCTGGTCATCGATCCGCAGCCCGGCGGGACGCCCACCTGATCCGCCCGGTGGTCCCGGGCCGCGCACCGGCACACCGACCGCCACCGAGGACCTGGGAGTTTCCTGAGTCCTTCCGGCCCAGGCCCCTGCCCGAAGGCGCCTGCCCCGGCCGCGCGGCCAGGGCAGGCGCGCCCTTCACAGGAAACTCCCAGAAGTTCTCCGGAAGCGACCAGTACCGGATGGGACGCTCCGGATGCGCTCCTGCGGCCCGGGCGACAAGCCCCGCCACGAGCGGCCGGACGCGCCGCCCGCCCCTGCCGCAGCGATCGCCGCCGCACCACCCGCGCGAGCCGCCGGACCATCTGGGACGGGTGCCCTCCCACCCGTTGAGCCGCGATCTGACCGGGAGCCCTTGGTGGCCGACTTCCTCCGCACGCTAGGCCGACTCTCCCACCGGAGGCGGTGGTACATCACCTCGGCATGGATCGGGCTGCTCATCCTCGCCGGTGTACTCGCCGGCCGCGCCCCCCAGGCCCCGCCCACCGACTTCTCGATGCCCGGCACCGAAGCGCAACGCGCCTACGACCTGCTCGACGAGCGCTTCCCCGGACAGAACGCCGCCGGAGCCACCGCCCGGGTCGTCTTCCACGCCGAGGACGGCAAGGTCAGCGCTCCCGAGGTGCAGCGGGCCATCACCGAGACCGTCCACGAACTCGGTGGCGCACCCCAAGTGGGACGGGTGACCGACCCCTTCCAGACCGGCTCGGTGAGCGCCGACGGCACCACCGCCTACGCACAGGTCACCTACCAGGTCGCCGGCCCACAACTGGCCGAGGAGTCACGGGCCGCCCTCCTTGCGACCGTGCAGGGGGCGCGTACCGACACGCTCGACGTCGAAGTGGGCGGGAACGCCGTCTCCAGTCCCCAAGCGGGCCACTCCAGCGAGGTCGTGGGCCTCGCCGTGGCCGCGCTGGTCCTCATCTGGACCTTCGGCTCACTGGTGGCGGCCGGACTGCCGATGCTGACCGCACTTGTCGGGATCGGCATCGGCACGTGCGTCATCAAGGTGCTGGCCGAACCGCTCGGCCTGGGCTCCACCACCTCGGTGCTCGCCACGATGCTCGGCCTGGCCGTGGGCATCGACTACGCGCTGTTCGTCGTCTCCCGCTACCGGGCGGAACTGGCGTCGGGTCTCAGTGGTGAGGACGCGGCCGGACAGGCCCTGGGCACGGCCGGTTCGGCCGTGGTGTTCGCCGGCCTGACCGTGGTGATCGCCCTCGTGGGCCTGACCGTCGTGAACATCCCCCTGCTCACCCAGATGGGACTCGCCGCCGCCGGCACCGTCACCCTGGCCGTCCTGATCGCTCTCACCCTGGTCCCCGCCCTCCTGGGCATCGCCGGGAACCGGTGCCGGCCCGCCCGCGACCGTCGGCCACGCCGGATCTTCCCCGCGCCGGCCGCCGCGGTGAGGCCTGCGCTTGGGGTGCGCTGGGCGCGGCTGGTCACCCGCCGTCCGGTGCCCTTCCTGCTGTCCGGCACCGCCGTGCTGGCCCTGATCGCCGTACCGGCCGCGTCCTTGGAGCTCGGCTTGCCCGACGACGGCAGCCAGCCCGCCGCCAGCACCCAGCGCCGCGCCTACGACTTGCTCAGCACACGGTTCGGCCCCGGTTACAACGGCCCGCTGCTGGTCGTCGTCGAGGCCAGCAGCGGTGGTGACGCCACCGCCGCCGCAGCCGGTACCGCCCGGCGCGTCGAGCAACTGGACCAGGTGGCGCGCGTCTCCCCGCCGCGTCTGAACGCGGCCGGGACCACGGCCGTGCTGAACGTCGTACCGGACACCGCACCCGGCAGCGCGCAGACGAGAGAGCTCGTGGAGATCCTGCGCCAGCCCGGCTTCCGCGACGCCGACGGCGCGCATCTGCTGGTGGGCGGTCCCACCGCGATGAGCATCGACGTCTCACGGAAGCTGGGCGACGCAACCTTGCCGTACCTCGCCCTCATCGTGGGCCTGGCCTTCCTGCTGCTGGTCGCCGTCTTCCGGTCCGTCCTGGTCCCGCTGAAGGCCGCGCTCGGCTTCCTGCTCTCCATCGCCGCGGCACTGGGCGCGGTCGTCGCCGTCTTCCAGTGGGGTTGGCTCGGGTCACTGTTCGGGGTGTCGGCGCCGGCGCCAGTGATGTCGATGATGCCGATCTTCATGATCGGCGTGGTCTTCGGCCTCGCCATGGACTACGAGGTCTTCCTGGTGACCCGCATGCGCGAGGCATACGTCCACGGCCAGTCGCCCAACGCCGCGATCAGCAGCGGCTTCGAACACAGCGCCCGGGTGGTGACGGCAGCGGCGATCATCATGATCGCGGTCTTCTCCGGCTTCATGGGTTCGAGTGAACAGATGGTCAAGACCATCGGGTTGGGCTTGGCCGTCGCTGTCCTGTTGGACGCCTTCCTGGTCCGGATGACCTTGGTGCCCGCGGCCCTGGCCCTCCTCGGGCACCGGGCCTGGTGGCTGCCGCGCTGGCTCGACCGCATCGTGCCCACGGTGGACGTGGAGGGGACGCAACACACCGCCCCAGATCCCACCAGCGCACCGCCTAAGGCCTCCACCGCCACCGAGCGGGCCGACCTGTCCACCTGAGAACTCCGCCGGGCGGCGGCGAGCGGGCGGCCCGCCCAGAGCCCCTCCGCCGCCCGCCGCGCCCGAGCACGCCCCCAGAAGACCGCAGAACGGAAGGAACCGGCATGCCCGCCACGGTCCGCTCGGCCCCCGAACGCCCCCAGGCGCCCGCCCGCAACCCCGCCAGCCCCCTGCGGAACGCCGCCGAGGGCGCCGGCGCCCTCCTGGCCGCGGTCGCCGTGATGGCAGCGACCGGACAGTTGGCGCTCGCCGCGCTTGGCGCGGCGGAGCTGGGACCGTCCGCCGCGCTGACGGCGGCGCTCACCAGCATGGCCGTGGGGGGCCGGCTCACCCTCTCCTCGGCCACCACCGGCGCCCCGGCCCCGGAGGGCGGCGCGAGCCTCCTCGACCTGCTGGCCGGTTCCACCGGCGGCCCCGTCCTCACGGTGGAGGGCACGGTCAGCTTCCTCCCCCTGACGCTGACGCTCCTGGGGACGGTCGTGCTCGGCCTCGGGTTCTTCCGCCCGCTGCGGCGACGGGCCCGTCCGACCCGAGCGGTGTTCCTCGCCAGGGCCCTGGGCGCCCTCGGCGCCGCCGCCCTCCTCTTCCCGGCCGTCGCGCACCTGGCCCGAGGTGAGCTGAGGCTGCCGCCGAGCGCGCTGGGCACGTTCGGCGGCGGCGCCGCGCCGCAGGCGGGGGGCGCCCTCCTCGACCGGTTCAAAGAGGGCCTGTCCACCGTCCGATTCGAGGCGGACGCCGGGTCCGTGGTGTTCCTGGGGCTGGTGTGGGTCGTGGCGGTGCTCGGCCTCGGCTGCGTGGTCGCCCGCCGCACCCACATGCCCCAAGCCGTCGAGGCCAGCCGGCCACGGAGGAAGTGGAATCCGGTCGCCTCAGCCGTCACCGGGCTCGGCGCCGCCGTCTGCCTCCTCGGTGCGGCGCTGGCCACCCTCACCACGACCGCGACCCTGACCGGCCGCGGCGAGGCGGCCAAGGCCGCCGGCGGACTGCTGCTGACCGCCCCCAACCTGCTGGTCGCCCTGTTCGGCTCCGGCCTCGGCTCCTCGTGGCAGGCCGAACGTCACCGCCAGCGGGCCCAGGGCGGCGGGCTGTTCCAAGGACTCGGCGGTGGACTCGACACCACTGCCGCCGGCCAGAGCACCACGGGGGCCGCGGAGCGGACCGTGGACCTCGGCGGCCTGACCGTGGCGGGCCTGCCCGTCTGGCTGATCGGCCTGGCGCTGCTCCTGAGCTTCCTGCTGGCCGCGGGGTACCTCGCCGCCGCCCGTACCCCGTCCCGCACCGCACGCCAGGAAACGGAAGCCCTCCTGAGCCGCCATCTGGAACTCGGCCTCCGGCTGGGGGCACTGGTGTGTCTGGCCGCCCTCGTCCTGCCGGCGCTCGCCCACGGGTCCGCCGGCCTGGGCTTCAGCGTCCTGGGCATGGACCTCGGCGGCGTCACGGCGGCCCTGGACGGTGGCAGCGGCCTGGCGCCCCTCACCGGGCTCCTGCTCGGCCTCTTCGCCGGCTACACCGGCAGCCGGCTCCGTGCGCTGAGGGTCGCCACAAGGGAAGGGACGAGGCTCCCGGCCCCCTCGACGCCCGGGTAGGGGCACCGGGTGGTGTCCTACCGCGCGCCCTGAATAACCTGTGATGTCCCGAACGCAAGGCCCGTCCCCAGCTGACCCGAGGCGGCAAGCCAAGCCATGCCAGAGCCGATCCACCCGCAGCACGACGAGGAGCCCGTGGCCCGCCTCCTCGTGGTCGACGACGAACCGACCGTACGGGAGCTGCTACCCGCCGCCCTGCGCTACGCCGGCTTCGCCGTCGAGGCGGCGGCGAGCGGGCAGGAGGCCCTGGACGTCGCCGCCCGCCGCCCGCCCGACCTCGTCCTCCTGGACGTCATGCTGCCGGACATGGACGGCTTCGAGGTGATCCGCAGGCTGCGCGCCCACCCCAGGCCGGTACCGGGCCGAGGGGGCGACGTCCCGGTGCTCTTCCTCACCGCACGGGAGGGCGCCCGGGACAAGGTGAACGGGCTGCGGCTGGGCGGCGACGACTACATCACCAAGCCCTTCGACCTGGAGGAGCTGATCGCCCGGATCCACGCGGTGCTGCGCCGCACCATGGGAGAACCGCCCACCACCCTGGTCCTGGCCGACCTGGAGCTCGTCCCGGAAGGCCACCTGCTCACCCGGGCCGGCAGGGCGGTACGGCTCTCCCCCACGGAGTTCCGGCTACTGCACTTCCTGATGGCCAATGCGGGGCGCACCGTGTCCAAGGGCCAGATCCTCGACCACGTGTGGCGCTACGACTTCGGCGGTGATCCGAGCATCGTCGACACCTACATCAGCTACCTGCGGCGCAAGGTGGACACCGGGGAACCCAAACTCATCCACACCGTGCACGGCACGGGGTACGTGATGCGCGGACCGCGCAGATGACCCCGCCGCTCCTCGGCCGACTCCGGCACCCGCTTTCCCGGCTGTCGCTGCGGAGCCGCCTGCTGTGCCTGTCCATCGCCCTGGTCGCGGTTGGACTGCTCGCCGCGAGCGTGATCGTCAGCACCGTCCTGCGCGGCTACCTGGAAGACCGCATCGACAACCGGCTCGCCGCCACGGCCCAGATCGCCGCCCGGCTGGCACCGCCGGCTGACACCGGGGTCCCCCAGACCGTCGCCGGGCTCGGCTTCTTCGGGCACACCACCGTGACCTACGCCGACGCGGCGGGCCAGGACCGCAGGGAGTACCGGGCGGGCACGGCGCTGCCCGGCGGCGGTCCCCGGCTTCCGGTGCTCGACCACGACGCGGTACTCGCCCGGCAGGGGCAGCCCTTCACCGTGCCGGCCCAGCAGGATCACGGCCAGCGCTGGCGGGTGATCACCCTCCCCCTCGCCGAGCAGCGGATCAGCCCCACCGGGGAGGCCGCACCGACCGAGGACCCCGGGGAACGGGGGAGCGTGACGGTGGCGGTCTCCCTGGACGAGGTGGACAGCACCGTGGCCAAGACTCGGCGCACCTCGCTCACCGCCGGCGCGGTGCTCCTGGCCGCGCTCACCGTCGCAGGCTGGTTCGCGGTCCGCTCCGGCCTGCGCCCACTGACCCGTATCGAGGAAACCACGACGGAGATCGCTGCCGGTGACTTCTCCCGGCGGGTACCCGAACTGGCCGGCCCCGGAACCGAAGTGGGGCGGCTCACCGGCTGCCTCAACCAGATGCTCACCGAGATCGACACCGCCTTCCGGGCCCGAGCGGACGCCGAACTGCGGATGCGGCACTTCTTCGCGGACGCCAGCCACGAACTGCGCACCCCGCTGGTCGGGATCAAGGGATACGCCGACCTCTACCGCATGGGCGCCCTGCCCACCCGCGAGGACATCGACCACACCATGCGCCGGATCTCCGGCGAGGCCGAGCGACTGGCCGATCTCGTGGAGGACATGCTGCTGCTGTCACGGCTCGACGCGGACGCGCACCGCCCGGTCCCGGGGACGCACGAGGACCTGGCGTTCCCCCTCGACCTCGCCCCGATGGACCTGCGGACCCTGGCCGCCGACGCCCTGCACGACGTACGGGCCCTGGATCCCACGCGTCCGGTCACCCTCACCGGCCTCGGCGGCGGTCGGCCCGGTACGGCGCCGGCCCTCGCGGACGAGGCGCGGCTGCGCCAGGTGGTCACCAACCTGGTCGGCAACGCGGTCACCCATTCGCCGCCCGGAACTCCCGTCCGGATCGGCGTCGGCACCCTCGACGGACATGCGGTGCTCGAAGTGGCAGATCAGGGGCCCGGCCTCCACCCCGAAGAAGCGGACCGGGTCTTCGAACGCTTCTACCGTACGGACGGCTCCCGCAGCCGAGCCGCCGGTGGCGGGTCCGGCCTGGGGTTGGCCATCGCCCTGTCGCTGGTCACCGCGCACGGGGGCCGGCTGGACCTGGACACCGCGCCGGGGCGGGGCTGCACCTTCAAGATCGTGCTGCCGCCGCCCGAGTGACCGCCGGCCGCCGTCCTGTGGCCGGGGCCGCATGTCGCCCCGCCACGACCAGGGGAGGCCGGTACGCGCGATCACGGCCGCCCCGCTCGTAGGCTCGATCCGTGACCGAGAACGAGATCAAACTCAAGGCCATCGCCGCGCTGACCGCTCTGCGCGGTGGGTTCGACGAGGACCTCGTCTCCGACCTGCTCGGAGAGGTGACGCCCGGGCAGTTCCTGGTACCGGCCGGGGCCCCGCCGGAAGAAGTCGGCGGGGCCGTGCTCGACCAGCTGTCCGTTCCGCTGAGCGCCCTGGTGAGCGGCTTCGTCGCCGCTTTCGAAGTGGTCGCCGACGCGTACGACCGGACCGGCTTCGAGCCCTCCACCGAGCTGGTCCTTCAGGAGCTGGCCCTCCGCCTGGCCAGCGAGGACGCGGACTGACGGAAGCGGGAGAGGGGCCGGGTCGGATCCCCCTCCGGCCGCACCGGTGGGAAAATGGGTACGCGCCTACGGCTGGGGGTGACCATGCGGAACCAGCTGCGGCTGATGGACCTGCTGGCCGCCCTGTCGGTCGCCACCGACCTCGGCATGGGGCAGCCACCGGAGAAGGCGATCCGGTCGTGCCTGCTGGCGACGGGTCTCGCCCGAGCCCTCGACCTGCCCGACCAGCAGGTCCGGGAGGTCTACACCGCCTCACTGCTGCGCCACCTGGGCTGTACCGCCACCGCCGCCGTCGAAGCACGCGTCTACGGGGGCGACGAGCTGGTGTCGCGATCCGCCGCCGAACCGGTGGACTTCGCCAGCCCGCGCGAGACGTTCGAGTTGATGCTCGGCATCGGGAGGGGCGCGGGCCCGCACCGACCGAGGCTGTTCGCACGGGCCGTCCTGGGCGACCTGCGGCACGGAAGGGCGATCCTGCGGTCCGTCTGCGAAGCGGCCTCGCTGCTCGCCGGGCGGCTCGGCCTCGGACAGCAGGTTCAAGACGGCCTGTACCAGCAGTTCGAGCGCTGGGACGGCAAGGGGTTGCCGCAGGGCCTGGCCGAGGACGAGATCTGCCTGTCCGCTCGGATCGGCGAGGTCGCCAACCAGGCGCTGCTGTTCCACCGCGCGGGTGGGGTGGACGCCGCAACAACCATGGTCGAGCGGCGCGCCGGTGGATGGTTCGACCCTTCGCTGGTCCACCTCTTCCAGCGTCACGGGCCCGCCCTGCTGCGCGAGATCGACGCCGTGGACTGCTGGGAGGCGGTCCTGGAAGCCGAGCCTCCGCCGGTGCGGTACGTCACCCGGAGCGAGCTCGATCAAGTGGCCCGCAGTTTCGCGGACATGGTCGACCTCAAGGCGAACCACACCTTGGGGCACTCCTCGGGGGTCACCGAACTGGCCGAACACGCAGCCCGTTTCCTCGGTCTCGCGGGGCGCGAGATCGAGGACCTGCGGTGCGCCGCCCTCCTGCACGACCTGGGGAGGGTCGGCGTGCCGAGCGGGGTCTGGGACGCGCCGGGGCCCCTGACCCGTGCCGAACGCGAACGGGTCCGGCTCCACCCGTACTACACGGAGCGGATCCTGGCCTGCTCGCCGGTACTCGAACCACTGGGGCGCATCGCGGGGTTGCACCACGAACGCCTGGACGGCAGCGGCCACCACCACGGGCTGCCGGCCTCTGCGATCCCCGTGTCCGCCCGGATCCTCGCCGCTGCCGACGTGTTCCAGGCGGCCACCCAGGACCGCCCCCACCGGCCGGCCAGAACTCCCGCCGGCGCCGCCGCCCTGCTGACCGAGGAGGCGGAGGCCGGCGGTCTCGACACCGACTGCGTACGAGCCGTCGTCGACGCCGCCGGACAGACACCGCCGCCGGTGCGCCGGAGCCAGCCTGCCGGACTCACCGACCGGGAGGTCGAGGTACTGCGCCTCATGGCGCGCGGCCTGACCAACCCGGAGATCGCCAGCCGGCTCGTGATCTCCCGCCGCACCGCCGAGCACCACGTCCAACACGTCTACGGCAAGATCGGCAACTCGACCCGCGCCGCCGCCCTCTTCGCCATGGAGCACGACCTCCTACGCGGCTGAGTCATCGTCCAGCGCCTTGGGGGACCTACGTCGAGACGAACTCCCGCACGATCTCGGCCACCAGGGTGGGGTCGGTCCGGTGGGCGATGTGCGCGTGCCCGTCGAGGACGTGGATCCGGGCACCGGGGACCGCCTCCGCGGCAAGCCGGGTGGCCCGCTTGATCGCCGGGGTGCTCTGCGAGCCCGAGAGCAGCAAGGTGGGCGCCGTGACCGCGTCGAACTGGCCCGGCCGGTATCGCCATCCCGCTTCGGCGCGCGCTTCGCGCGCCACGGTCGACGCCGCAGCGACGCGGACCGACCATTGCGGACCGGAGCGCAGCTGCGCGATCCGGTCCTCGGTGAATTCGAGCAGGTCCCGGAGCACGAGGACGATCGCCGTATCGGCGTCCCCTTCGGCAAGCGCGTCCTCGACCGCCTCGATCCATCCCTCGGGGTAAGCGAGCCCGAGGCTGGGCTCGTACAACACCAGGTGACTGACGTTGCCCGTGAGCGTCGCGCCGCCCATGGCGACGCTCGCCCCGTAGGAATGGCCCCACAGGGCGACCGGCCCCCCGGCCTGCGCCGCGACCTCGTCGACGACGGCGGCGACGTCCTCGAACTCCCGCTCGATCGCGTACTCGGGGCCGTCACCACTGGCGCCGAAGCCCCGACGGTCCACGGCGAACGTGGCCAGGCCCGAGCGCAGCTCCGCCACCAGCGCGGCGGAGACCGTGTGGTCCTGGAGCGAACCGTGCACCATCACCGTCGCCGGTCCTGCCCCCTCGGCCCACACCGCGATCGACGTCCCGTCGGGCGCCAGTACCTCGAAACGCCGGTCCGTGACGGTGCGTCCGATGTCCCTGTTACTCATCGGGTCCTCCTTTCCGTGGACCCCCGGCTTTCGAGCCGGGGAGGGAGCGCCCCTGTCGCTCCTCTCCTGGAGCGCCGTCACCAGGCTCCCTCGCGGGCCGGCGCACGCGCATCGGCAGACCTACCCATCCGGTCTGATTCGCCCCTCAGCGGGGCGAATCGGCCGCCCCTGCGGGTGCCGGTCAGTGGCCCCGGGAGGGCTTGCGTCGAGAGCGGGCGTGGCGGGTCGCCAGGAACGCGCCGCCGAGCAGGAGCCCGGTGCCGGCCACGGTGGCCAGGGTGAGCGTCACGGTGACCCCGCTGGCGTCGTCGCGGAGTTCGGTGATGCCCGCCCTGCGGTCGGTGGTGGACAGCATGATCGGGACCGCGGTGTGGTGGCGGCCGTCGTTCACGCGGTAGGCGTAGACGCCCTCAAGCACGGGAGACCGCGCGGTAGTACGTGGTCAGGGACTCCTCGGTGCCGAAGTGCTTGTCGACGGAGTTGGCCCGCATCGCGGCGGGGTCCGGGTGGGCGCGGTCGGAGAAGTCGGCCACGACGACGAGCACCCGCCCGGTCCTGTCGTCTTCGGCCGCGGCCGGACCGCCATCGTGGTGAGGGACGCCGCTGCGGCCAGGAACCTGCCGATTCTGGTGTGCATGTGCTCTGTGCTCCCGTTGCTCGAAGACTGGTGCACTGGGAAGGAGCGGGCACCGACGGCAGCCTCGTGCGTTGTTATCGTCTCGTTATCGCGAGGTCGGAGCTGAGGACGGCGGCTACGAAGGATGCGAGATGCGAACTCGTTCGGAAGCTGAAGAGCGTCGGAACCAGAATCGATCCGCCAGATGCGCTGATCGCTGTGCCACTGCCCTCGCGAACGCGTGGACCCAGGTGACCCGGAACGTCAAGCACCTGGCCCGGACCGGAACGCGCGTGCTCAACCCGTGGGAGCACGGGCGTTGCCCTGCGGGCCGATGTGCGAGCCCGCGCGAGATCCACTCAGTGGAGGATGCGCGTCCGGGCGCGGGGAGCCGTGGAAGACCTGGCTGGTGTGCCAGGAGCGGTGGCGCGCCGCCACGGGGCGTACGCCCGGCTGCGGTCCGATGAGGGGACGGCCCGCGAGCGCAAGAACCTGCTCGCGGGCAGCGGGGCTACGCCCGACGAAGTGTTGCGAGACGAGGACGCGGTGGCCGTCTCCGACGCCGAGTACGCCCTTGTCGAAGAGCTTGTGGTGGAGCGCGCACAGGCAGAGGCCGTTGTCGATCTCGTCGGGGCCGTCGAACGCCCACCAGCGCACGTGCGCGGCCTCCAGGCCGACCGGCACCGCTCCGATCCGCCCGTCGTAGCCGCAGAAGGCGCACTGGTACTCGTAAGCCGTCAGCACCAGCTCCCGCATCCGCCGGTCCCTCTGCCGTCGCGCCGACGACAGCAGTCCGGTCTCCACCGGCTCCACCTCCAGCCCGACCGCTTCGCACAGTTCGCTGTGCAGAGAGGGTGGGAAGTGCAGGTCGAGCAGCACGCGTGCCATCCGGCCCAGCAGCGACGGCTCCCGCCGCAGTGCCGTCCGCAGCTCCGGCGACAGCCGCCCGACAGCCCCGCTTGCCCGCAGCTCCCGCACCGCGCTGCCGGGACTGCCAGGCCCGTGGTCGGTCCACACCTCCCACACTCCGTCGCTGACCAGGTGGTGGAACGGGTAGGCGGGCGTCGTCCTGTTGGGCGGACCGTACTCGGCCAGCAGCCGTTTCAGGTCCTCCTCCACCGCGCTGTAGAACAACCCGCAGTCGGCATCCTGCTGGAACCGGCCGAGGGCGTACAGGAAGAGCAGCGGCTTGTGGGGAGCGCGGGCCCCGCCCTTGGTCCACTGCCTCAACGTCGCGGTCCGCTCCAGCCAGTCCATGACCGGCGATCGTAGTGACCGCTGCCCCGGACACGCACGCACCTGCGTCTGAACCTTTGCGGACATAACCGTGCGCAGTTGATTGACCATTTGCCCGAAACGAATAGGGCCAGAACTGCAGCCACGGGAGTCCAGCCGCTGATCACGCCCCGCGCCAGGCGCCGATGAGTTCTCCGGGGCCGTATGCCGCCTGGAGCCCAGAACAGGTGGTCCCGTTGCGCGAGACCGCTACGAGTGGCACCGGCTCGTCGGTGATCGCGGCCCGGTGCTTTTGCAGCGTGGCCAGGTCGTGGTTGTCGAACGCGGAGCTCTCCAGCCACTTGACCGACCCGAGGAAGAGAAGTTCCTTGGCCACCGGCTGCCGGTCCGCCCCCACCAGGTCGATCTCGACGTCGTTGCTGCGGGTCCAGTACCCGCCGATCGCGGGGGCGGCGGGCAGGAGCCCGTCCGGCAGGAGGCGGGCGAGGGATTCTCGTACGAGGGGTTCGATCGCACGCCCCCGCCAGCTCGTCCACTGCTCCTTGATCCGGCTCAGTGTGAGGTCTCCCCGCATCCGCTCGATCTCCGCCATGTGCGGGTCCAGGAACGCGAGCCAGAACCGAAGGTAGGGGTCGGCCACGCGGTAGCGGCGTTCCTTCGACGGCCTCAGCGAGAGGGGTAGCTCGGCTGCCACCACCCGTTTCTCGGTCAGGACGTCAGTGGCTCGGGTGAGCGTGCTGTGGGCGATGCCGCCCGAGGCGCGAGCGATGTTGGTGAAGGTTCTCTCCCCGCTTCCGATGGCCCGCAGCACCTCCCGGCTCATCGCATGCGGCGGAAACTCGGCGGCCAGGGACCGCTCGGCGGAGACCAGCAGGGCGGAGATGGGGTTGTCCAGTGAGTCGCGGAGGAACTCCCAGACGTCGACTCCGGGCCGCCACTCCGCGCAGATCAGCGGAAGCCCACCCGTGATCAGGGCGGCGTCGAAGGCCACGGCCGGCGCAAGGTCGAGCATCTCGCCGATGTCGGCCGGGTTCAGCGGTCCCACGACCATCTCCCGGCCCCGCTGGTGGAAGGGGCGGTCGTAGCTGTTCAGCGCCTCCATCATCGACGGGTCGGAGCCGACCAGGAGGAGGAGTACGGGTTTGCGGCTGAGCAGACGGTCCCACGCCCGCTGGAGCATGCCCTCGAAGGCGTCGATGCGGTCCATGAGGTACGGAACCTCGTCCATGACGACCACGCTTGGGCCGTCGTCGGGAAGGATCTCCGCGAGCAGCCTGAATGCTGCGTTCCACTGCTCTGGAGTCTCCTCCGAGAACAGTGCTCGCTCCGGCAGGGTGGATCTGGCGACGGCGTCGAGCAACTCCGTCAGCTCGTCCTCCGCCGTGCCGCCCGCCGCGGTGAAGAACAGGTACGGCACCTCGGTGCGCCGGAGGAATTCCTCGACGAGGCTGGACTTGCCGACTCGCCTCCGCCCGCGCATGAGGATGCACCGTCCCGGCTTTGCTGAGCCGGCGGCATCCTGGACCGACCGCAGGGCGTTGCCGAGCACGTGCAACTCCCGGTCCCGACCGATGAAGCGCCGCATGCAAGCCTCCCGCGAGCAATGGTATCGACAGAGATACTATCGCTGCCGCTACCATTCTTCCCCTATTCGAGTGCGGCGCTCACGACGCCATGGATGCGGGGGAGCGCGCGGAAGGTGTGCCAGTGGACGACGGCGGTGCGGTCGGCGCCGGTCCGGGCTGTCGCGGTGGCCGGGGGCAGCAGCCGCCGGCACGCGACGCCCAGCCCCTCCGCGTCGCCGCTCCGCAGGTGGATGCCGATGACGGAAAAGGTGCCCCGCCCGAGTGCGCCGAGGAGTTCGGCCTCGCGGATCACGATGGCGGAAGACGGTCCGTCCGGCGACGAGTCGGCGAGGGGGCGGTACCAGCCGATCAGTGGCCCCAGATCCGACACGACCCGCAGGGCCCGGGCATGCGGGCCGGGCCGTAGCGGTGACGGTCCTGGAGCAGGAACCCCCGTTCCCGTGCCCATGACCTGGAACTGCGGGAGCGCGAGCCGCGGCAGGGCAGGTGCCACCGATCCCGGGCGCTGAAGACGGTCGGCCAGTTCCCCTACCGAAGGTGGCCCCGGAGGGGACGCCGCGTCCCTCCGCGCCTGGAGCACGCCGGGCACCTCGCGAGATCAGGACCATGGCGGTGAGGGACTCGCCGCAGGCTTTCAAGGATGTCGTACCCCTGTGATCCGCGGATGCCGGGTTGCCCTCAACGCGCTTTCCAACGGTGCGAGTGGCTGTCCGGGGCGTTCGCGGGGGTTCGCGCGGCAGGTCGGTTGGCCGACGCCTTCGGAGTGACCGTTTCCCGCTGGTCATCGTTCTTTGGCATGTGAAGACGACCAAGATGATCCGTGTTGTAGCTGCCGTCTGCGTGACGGTGGCCGCAACGACAGCCGCGGCTCCCTCGCACTCCGCTTCCGTAGCACCTGCCGCTCGACAGGCCGCCGACGAAACCTGCACCCCGAAGACGGACAGCTACAGTTCCGACCAATGGACCTCAGCGCGTTGGCAGGCCTGTCTCGGTACCTACGGCGGGCCTCATGGTTCCTTCCAGGCGAAATGCTGGCGTGGACAGACCATCGGCTGGAGCCAGATGAACTGCCACGTATCAGGGCAGTTCGAGATCCGTGACGGGCAAGGGAACCCGGTGAAGAGCGGTGGTTTCGGTCTGGTCTACAACGGGCTGATCGACGAGCCCACCGTGACCACCAACGCGTTCCGCTTCAACTGCGACGGAAGGAGTCATGGTCAGTTCACTTTCAAGACCTTCAACACCAAAGCGAAACTGACGGGACGCTACAGCCACTACAAAGCCGCCGACATCCCCGACGCCACAGTCACGCATCCCCTGTGCTGAACGGCCCATCGTGCTCCCGGCCCTGTGATTCTCTGGGCTGCCGTCCTGTCGAGCGCGCGCCCTACCCGCACAGGGCTGAGCCTGCGAGACCCGAAGTTGCCTTGCCGCTGACGCTAAGAGGGTGGGGTGACAGCGGGCGTCGGTGGTGCTACATCCTCTCTCAGATCCTCAGGATCCGGTGTCTCGTGTGTTCAGGATTCGGGGTCAAGGCCCCTTCGAGACTGACCCCAACCAGCACCCACGGCCGAGATGCCCGACAAGGGACTGAGCCCGAACACGGACTGTCGCGACTGGAAGCGGCTGCTGGAAGACGCGGGGGTTCGCAACGCCCGGCACACGGCCGCCCACCGTGCTCATGCTGCTCGGCGTCCCGGATCGCGTCAACGACCAGATCATGGGGTGGGAACCGGGGACGTCGCCCCGGATGCGGGCCCGATACCTGCATGGGCCGGACGCCATGCTCAAGGACATGGGCCGGAAGATCGCCGAAGCCATCTGGGACCCCGGAGACAGTCCCTATGGACAAAGACCAGGACAACGAGGTCTGAGGAACGTCGAAGTGCCCGGTGAGGCACTGGCGGAGGATACGAGATTCGATCTCGTGAGGGGTTGCCCCCAACACGCTTTCCAGATGTTCGTACGCCCGTCTGGCAGGGGCCGCATGCGTCCTGACCTGCGGCGGAGCGATCGAGGTGGCCTTGTCCGAACAGCCCTGGACGGGGCTGAATGAGACCAGAACTGAGACCAGAACTGAGACCAGGCGGCCTGTTCAGGAAGCGTTGTCCGCCGGTGCGAGCTCCCGGGTGAAGGCCAGGTCGAGGGTGTAGTGCTCCTCGGCGGGGCAGTCTTCCCAGGCTTCGTCGAGGTCAAAGTCCTCGTCGTCTTCCGGCTGGGACAGGACCTGGTTGTAGTAGTCGGCGGTGGCTTGCCGGCCGGTCCACCACGCGTGGCCCTCGTAGACGCCTGGGCGCGGGAGCTCCGTGTCGCCTGCCGGGCCCATGGTGAGCTGGTTGACCACGAGCATTCCGGTCGGGGACTCCAGGGTGACGGGCACATACCCCTCTGCGTCGGTGGGCGGGGCCGGCGGAGCGTCCCAGACCCGGATGGTGACGGTGGCGTCGATGACCGGCTGGATGCTGAGGAAGTACAGGTGGCGGCCGTCCCCGCCCACCACTTGTTCCTTGGCTGCTTCCCATGCGTCATCGCCGCCGAGGTAGGCATCGGCGTCGTAGACCTGCACGACGCGGCGGTCCGGGGTGGCTTTGACGCTGTACTCGCTCAGGAGCGGCATGGGGACAGCCTTTCGGTCAGTTGGTGATCTTGACGTAGAAGGGGTCGTCGTCGAGCACTCGGTTCGTGGTGTACATGGTGTTGATGCGGCGGCCTCCTTCCCCGTTGTCGCCCCCGTCTATCAGGCGGACGGAGAATCGGTTGTCACCCTTCTTCGAGCCCTCTTTGGTGCTCGCGAAGGGGTACTCGTCGCACTCGAGACCAGTGTGGCTGTAGTCGCCCCACACCTTCTTGCACTCACTGATCGACTTCTTGCGCTGGTCCTTCTGCTTGGTGGCGTCGACCAGCCGGTGCAGCGGTTCCTTGTCGCCTGGCACGCTCTTCCCCGCGAAGGACGGGAAGGTGAGGTAGGGCCGCTTCAGGGCGTCGTAGATGTGCTGCGTGCTCTCTTTGATCTTCGGGTCCTTGCGGCTGAGTATCAGCTCCACGCGAGCCTGCGTGAAGACGGTGCCCTTGTACTTGCCGCCGACCGGGCCGGCGTAGTCGAACCGGACGTTGGAGTAATGGGCGTTGGGCTGGGAGTAGGGACTCGCGTTCGGTGAGTCGGCGGTCACGTCCAGGGAGATCGTGCTGAGGACGCGCTGTTGATTGCCTCGCGCGTACAGGGGGCCCTTGTCCGGCGATGTGTACGTGAGCGTCCACCTCGGATCTCGGTCCCAGACTCCGAGCAGCTCGTCGCGTTCCTTGACCGCAGGAGCGTCGACCCTCGGATCGGGGTCGCTCCCACTGGCATAAATGTCGTGACGCAGGTGCTGCCCGACCCGCCACTTGGTCGCGTCCTCGCCGGCCACTGTCTGCACCCGTATGTTCTCGATGCTGGTGGCGTACTTCACGCGGCGCTCACCATCGGAGGCGAACCCGAGTGTCCACATGTCGAACCACAGGCGCCCGATGGCCCTGGTACCCCGAACGTCGCGCAGCACCAGGTCGTAGGGCCGCTTCTGGCAGCTGGTGAAGCGGGTGGCTATCCAGCCTCTGGGATGTTTGGCCGAACCCGTGTGGAGGGCGCACTTCTTGCGCAGCTCCGTCTCGCTGGAGGCGGCGGAAGGAACCGGTGCCGGCGCCGAAGTCATGTCGCGGTGCTGGACTTTGGCGTACTCGGCGAACGGCACCGGCCTGTTGAGCCCACGGAGCAGGGCGGGGGGCAGCGCCGACGCGTCGACGAATGCCTGAGGCGCGGATGACTGGCTGGCGTCCGACGCCGGAGTCGGACTGGCGGCGGCCGGGGCTGTGATCAGAGCGGCCAGCGCCGCTGCGGCGGCGAAGCTGCGGACAAAGGAGCTGGTCAGAGGGCGTCGGCTCATCGAGGGCTCGTCCTTCGAGAGAGGCGTATGGCTGGATGCGAAAGGGCGGGAGGCGTCACGAGTCGCACATGCGTCCCCAGCACGCATCCACCAGCGCGCCGGTCCTGGCCGAGTAATGCGCGGTGAAGCCACGGAACATGCGGCCGACATCGCGCAGGCCACGGGTCGGTGCGGTCGAGGTGACTGTCCACGTGGACTCTGAGCCGGCGAGTGCGTAGCTGCCGATCGGAGCGGTGACGGTGACTGCGCTCGGTGCGACCCCGAAGGCTGAAGCGGCATCGGCACGCACCATGGAAGGCGTCGCTGCGCCAGCGCTCGACCCGAGCGGGCCCGCAGCCCACGAAGATGCCTGGTTGGCGCGGAGCGCTGCCTCGTTGCAGACGCGGGCTGTCATCACGCACTCGGACAGGCCGGGAACCGTCTCAAGACAGCTGTTTGGGCTCTGCTCCAGGCAAGTCCGCAGCGCGCCCTGGTCGACTCCGTTGAACGTCCCGCGGGGCCGTCCCGAGACGACTGTGGTGACGGCATCGGTCTGTGACGCTGAGAGGGTGCTCGGCTTCCGGGGCTTGCTCACCGTCCACTGCGTGAAGGCGGTGCCGCCGGTGAGCCGGCTGCTGAAGCAGTACGGAGGCTTCTGCGCCGCGCTGCAAACGGGGAGCGAGACCACCCTGGCGGTGTTCTGGGAGGCGACGCGCTGCCAGTTCTTGTTCTCGGTCATGAACTGCATGCGGTTGGCGATGGCGGGAACGTTCGTGAACTGAGGTCCGGTCACCTCCAGGCCGATGTCGATGCGGTTGGAATTCCCGCGAGGCACCTTGTACTGGCTGCTGGTCTGGCCGACCTTGTTGAAGTCGTAGAGGACGTCCCACTGGTTGCCGCTGCTCTGGCGGACAGCCATGTAGGTGTGGGTGCGGCCGTCCGGCTTTGTGGGATTGATGCCGGCGGTGATCGCCTTGGTGCGACCGCCGGATGCGGTCAGCTCGAACCAGCTCGGGCCGTACTTCTGCGTGGTCCGCCCGGTCTTCGCCGCGTACAGGCCGATCTCGATCCACCTCGGCGCAGACTCCTCGGTGTTGGGAGTGATGCGCAGGTAGTTCGCGGCCTGCACCGTGGCCGAGCTGGGGTCTACGGCATCGAAGGTGATCGGAACGTTTCTCCAAGTTCCGAAGCCTCCGATCATCGGCTCACCGGGCTGGCTGCAGGTCATGGCCCAGAACGTGATTCGTGCGCTGTAGTCGAGGCTGCACGAGTAGTTCGGAGCCGACGCGCTGGCCGGCGCTGACGGCACGAGCAGGGCTGTGGCCGTGGCGCAGATCAGCGCCGCGAGCCTTGAACGCAGGCGCGACAAGGTCCCCCCTGAAAACGATCATGGTGTGGTCGTCAGGAACCTACCCCCCTCCGCCAGGCGAAAGTGTGGTTGTACGCGTAGTCGGCTGGATGCGTGCGCTTGGGCAGAAATCGACGCCAAGCCCTGCCTCGTCGACAGTCAGTGCCTGCAGGCAGCCATACGCTCAGTCGCCTGAACGGCAACCGGCGGCGTGTGAGGGGAGCGCCTCGCCCCTGCCCAGCCCTTGATCACGCTGATTTCGCGAGCGACTTCCGGACAGTTTCGGTCAGCAAAGCCGCGCGGGCATCGTCCGAGCCGCTGACGATGTGGTTCATGACGTAGCCGAAGGCGATGCCCTGTGCGGGGTCGGCGAAGCCGAGCGAGCCGCCGCGGCCGGTGTGGCCGAAGGCGTTCGGGCCGGTCATGAGGTTGCCCTCCGTGGGCAGCATGAATCCGGTGCTGAATCGGCTCGGGATCACCATGACCTGGTCCTGGCCGTTGGCTTGCTCCTGGATCGCCGCGGACAGGGTCTCCTCGGCGAGCAGGCGTACGCCGTCTACCTCGCCGATCAGCGCGGCGTACATGCGCGCGAGGGCCCGTGCGGTGCCGATGCCGTTGGAGGACGGGAGTTCCGCGGCCCGCACCTCGGGGGAGTCGAAGTCGATCGCGGCCGGGTCGGTGACGGCGAACGCTCGGTTGCTGAAGGAGTTCGGGTCCCGCCAAGCGGCGACCTGTTCGCGGAGCTCCTCGGGGACCGACTCGGCCGGCACCGTCGTAAGGTCTACGGCCGGTCGCCGGTACACCATGCGGCTGACCCGGTCGTGCTGGCTCGCCGGCAGGCCGATGAAGAAGTCCAGTCCGAGGGGGCGCGCGATCTCGTCGGCGAAGAAGCGGCCTGGTGAGCGGCCGGAGGCCCGGAGGATCACTTCGCCGACCAGCCAGCCCCAGGTTCGGCCGTGGTACCCGTGTGCGGTGCCCGGAGTCCACTGGGGTCGCTGTGCCGCCAGGGCTACTGCCATGGGCTCCCAGGACAGTGCCTCTGCCAGCGGCAGCGGTTGGTCCAGGGCGACCAGGCCGGCCTGGTGGGACAGGAGCCAGCGGACGGGGATGTCCGCCTTGCCGTTCGCTGCGAACTCCGGCCAGTACTTCGCCACCGGCGCGTCAAGGTCCAGCAGTCCGCGCTCGACCAGCATGTGTGCCGCGGTCGCGGTGGCTCCTTTGGTCGCCGAGTAGACCAGTTGCAGGGTGTCCCGTGTCCACGGACGGCCGGTCTCGGGGTCTGCGACGCCACCCCACAGGTACCGGGACGTGTACCGGCCGGTGCGCGAGGCGTTGGAGGACATGGCGCCCGGTGTGGACTGCTGCATGTACTGCGGCAATCACCTGGCGGACACGGTGGACCACTTCGTCCCCAAATCCCGATGCGCCCTGCGGACCTTCTACTGGCCAAACCTCCTGCTGGCCTGCTCCACCTGCAACACACGCTTCAAGGGCAACAAGCACCGCGGCGACGGCCTTGTCGGTTCTCTCCTCATCGACCCGACCCGCGAGGACCCCTTCGAGCACCTGGACCTGGGGCTCGCCAGCGGCGTCTATCGACCGGTCGAGGGTTCGCCGAAGGGCGAGTGGACGATCAAGGTCTGCGGCCTGAACGAGGGGAAGCGTCCACGGGTCCGTGCCGAAGCCTGGCTGAACCTGGCCGACGACCTGCGGGGCTGGGCCCAGGCCCGGGCCGTCGGCGATGTCAGGAACATGCGCCGCAAGATCTACCGCATGCGCACCCAGCCGTTCGCCGACGTCTGTTACGCGGCGCTGCACAAGGCCGTGTCCGAGGAGGCACCCCACGTCTTCGCGGTCGAGGAGCCGGGCGTCCTGGATCTTCTGCGGGACGACGAGCTGCGGGCCGCCTTCCAGGCGTAAGCCGTCGGGCTGAACGTCGCCGCGACGGGCACCCACAAACAACTGAGACCAAAACTGAGACCACACGACGACGAAGGGTCCGACCGCTGAGCGGTCGGACCCTTCGTTTGCCCTGATGGGCGGCTGCGGAGGATACGAGATTCGAACTCGTGAGGGGTTGCCCCCAACACGCTTTCCAAGTCTGTTGGTGCAGGTCAGGGCCATATTCGCAAGCGTCCGCCTGTGTTCAGGGCCGTTCTCGGGCCCCGGAAAACCCGCAGTGCGTACGGACGTGAACGCCGACGGACGGGGCTGAATGAGACGGAAACTGAGACGGAGCGGCCAGGCGGGGCACGGTCCCGTGAACGGCCATGACGAGATGCCGGACGGCCGTGGGAGGCTTGGCAGGGAGCGAGAGAGTGAGCCGAGGGGAGCCCAAGTGACAGAGGCCAGTCCGCGCGGAACCTACCTGGTCATCGCGGAGGCGCTGCGGCAGGAGATCGAGGGCGGCCGGCACGGGAGCGGTTTGCCGTCCGAGGCTGACCTCATGCGCGAGCACGGGGTGGCGCGGAACACGATCCGCCGAGCGCTCAAGACGTTGGAAGCTGAGGGCGTGCTGGAGTCTGCGCCGGGTATCGGCTGGCGCGTATCCCAGGGCGGTGACCGCCGCTCGCTCGTTGAACGGATGGTGGCGGTGATCGAAGAGGACTCGTTGGCCGTCGGGGACGCGTATCCGTCGGAGGCGAGGCTTTGCGAGCGATTCGGCGTATCGCGTACCGCTGTCCGCCGAGGGCTCGCGCACATGGAGGGAACGGGCTTGCTCGCCACCGTTCACGGCAAGGGGCGCACAGTGCGCGCTCTCCCGAGTCCTGCGGTAGGGCCGTAGCCTTGGCCACCATGGGACTGACTGAGTGGGCGTACTCGCTATCTGAATCGCTGCTGGCCGAGCCGCTGCCCCGGAGGTGGGCGCATTCCCTTGGTGTCGCGAAGCGGGCCCGCTCCCTGGCTCCGACCCTTGGCGACGACGCGGAGCTTCTCGAAGCAGCCGCGGTGCTGCATGACATCGGGTACTCGCCGGAGATCGCGCTCACGGGATTCCATCCGCTCGACGGGGCCCGCTTCCTCCGTGATCAGAAAGGGGCAGACGAACGGGTCGTCCGTCTCGTGGCGCACCACTCCTGTGCCCTCCTGGAGGCGGAGGAGCGAGGGCTCCGGCACGAGCTGGAGACCGAGTTCGAGCTTGAGCGTCCTGACCTTGTGGACGCCCTGCTCTTCTGCGACATGACGACGACCCCGGACGGCACGCATACCGCGCCGGCCGACCGCCTTAACGAAATCGTGCAGCGGTATGGGCCTGAGACGATCGTCGGCCGCTTCATCCAGCGCGCGGCGCCGGAGATCCACGCAGCGGCGCGACGTGTGGAGGGGCGCCTCGTCCGGGCGCAGACCGCAGATCAGCCGATGTAGGGCTCATGGCGAGTCTCGTCCAGGCCGTGTGTGATGCGCAGCCGCATGGACGGATGGATGTCCAGGTCATCGAGGTTCGCCGGGTCGACCCAGCGGACCTCTTTGGATTCGCTGCTCGTACGCAGGGTGCCGCCCGTGGGGTGCGCTCGGAAGCAGATGGAGAACTGCTGTCGGACTTCTCCGTCGTCGTACGCGAGGACGTGCTGAGGGTCTGTGTAGAGGCCCGAGACGCTGTCAATCTCGACCGTGATTCCCGTCTCCTCAAGCACTTCCCGAACGACGGTGTCGCCGATGCGTTCGCCGATGTCGTGACCGCCTCCGGGGAGTGCCCACAGGTTGTTGTCGGTCTTGTGGATGAGCAGAAGCCGCCCCGCGTCGTCGCGGACGACCGCCGTGACGGAGGGGACCACCGAGTTCGCCTTGGGCGCGTTGGGGTCCCGGAAGTAGTCGATACGGCTCATGCGTGCAGACCTCCGCAGTCGGCGGGAGAGGAGATGGGCCGGGCCGCCTCCCAGACTCGTTCGATGCTCTCAGCGTATGCGTCGAACAGCTCACCTCCGGGAACGCGCTGAAGGTGCAGGACAGGGGCCATGTACGCGCCGACCCCGTACAGGTGGCCGTTGGCGAGCATCTCGTTGTCGGCCCGGTAGAGCGAGTTGTAGAGCGTGGTGCTGTGGAGCCGGAACTCCACTCCGGGAAGTCCGAAGAGCGAGCTGTAGTTGATGAGGGCGTTTCGAATCTTGCTGGCCATGGCTGGCCCGATCCCCTCATCCTCGCCGCGCACCGCCACCGCGGGACTGTCCGGGTCTCCGAGCATGAAGCGGATACGGGTGCCGGCCGCTGACTTCTCCTTCACGACTCGGTGGAACGCCGCGTCCTCCGTGAGCCAGAAACCCGAGTACACGAGCACGTCGAACGACTCCTTGGCCTGCGCGTAGAGCTGGGGCCAAAGACGGTTGGGGACGACGGACCGGTGCGGGTACAGCTTGATCAGCTCAGCGTTTCCGGCCTCGGTGACCTCTGATGACGTGCGCTCTTCGGGCCAGAGGTAGGAGACATCGCACTGAAGGAGCGAGGCCGTGGCGTACTGAAAGCGCCGGTAGGGCTTGCGGTTCGGTTCGTTGATCCAGCGCTCCACCGTCTTCGCCGACACCCCGAGCCGCTGCGCTACTTGATCGAGCGTCAGGCCACTCTCAACGATCGCTCCGCGAAGTTTCTCGTTGGCCATGCCGAACTCTCCCCCGAGTGGGACGACTTGGTACGACTTCACCGTACCGAAGTCGTGCGCAGGTCGTACATGTGCGGAGTCGATCGTCTTCGCTGCTGAAGCCAATCTGTAGGTACATCGCAGCGAGCGGCTCGCAGGAACCCAAAAAGTCGAAGGGCTTGACGGAGCGAACCTCTCTCTGCATGATGAGGAACACGTAATACATGTTCCTCTTCCGGTCGTCACGTACGACCCGGCGGAGGCGCAACAACTGGACAGTGATCGTGCGGGGCTGACGCGAGAGCGGCGGTCACGGTAGGTGCCTAGGGCGAGGGTCCGGGGGCAAACCGCTGTGATGGACGTGGCTCTCCCCCTACGCGCTTGGCAGCGCCACCCGGATCTTCGGGTGTGGGGAAGTACAGCGGGGCCCCAACGCACGTGGCGGCAAGAGTGAGACCGCCCCCGCGTCGGCCGGGTGATGTCGACGGCGGCAATGCCACGCCCATCAGCTCCGGAGAACACCCCGCCTTGATGGTGGGTGCCGCCTGGTGGGTGCCGCCCTGCTGGCGTCAGAGCAGTGACGATGACGTGTTTCACCGCCTCGATGGTCGAAGGCCGGGTTCGACTCCCGGTCGAGGCACTCTCCATTCCGCCCGGGGCGGGCGCCATCTCTTCCACAAGCCGCGCCCGTCCCGGTGTCTCTCCCATCCCTCCAGTGATCAGGAGTTCCGTCATGCGTTCGTACATCAGCGGCCACCAGGCCGTGACCCCCGCCGACTTCGTCGAACTGGCCCTTGGCACCCCGGTTGAGCTGTGGCTGGGAGTGAAGGGCGAGAGCGAGATGGAGCGAGCGGCCCGCCTGGACGCGGCCCGCGACATCCTCGCCGACGACCCCGGCATGCCGGACGACGCGATCCGCATCGCCGCCGCGGCGATCGAGGAGCACGCCGCGGAGCTGTTCAACGTCGTCCCGCTCGCCCGGCCCGTCGCCTGTACCCGTCTGGTCCGGAAGGGGGCGGCGGCATGATCCGCATCGTCACCAAGAAGCGCCTCGCGCTGATGGAGGCCGACAGGCAGGCCGCGTTCGAGCGGGCCCGCCAGGCGACCGACGCCAAGAAGGAGGCGTCCGGCCGGCACATCAAGGAGCTGTTCGCCGTCACCGACCGCGCGGAGCGTGCGGAGAAGACCGCGGACGAGGTCGGCAAGCTCCTTGCCAGGGCCCTGGACGAACTGAGCGCGGCTCAGGAAGACCTTCTGCTGAAGGACATCGAGCTGCGGCGCCTGCGCGAGGACCTCACCAAGGCACTCGTACCGGCCCGGCAGGTGTTCGTGCTCGTGCACTACGGCACCCCGGTCATGGTCTACCGCAGCGTTCAGGACGCGTACGCCGACACCGCCACCCACGGCGTCTCCGACGACCGCGGATGGGGTCCGGCCCGGCGGTTCTGGGCGGATGCGGAATGGCTGCTGTCGACGTTCACGTACGACGCCGCGGCGCGCGGCTTCCGCGGCTCGCTGACCCCGCTCGCGGAACCGGTCGGGGGTGCGGCGTGAACGCTGTTCATATCCGTTCAGCCGAAAGGGCTCTGTCGGTCGGCACGTGGCTGATCGTGTTCGGGGCGATGCTCTTCTCCGTCCTCACGGTCACGCCGCTGATGGCTAGGCACACCGCCGACGCGTGGGACTGGACAGCCCCGATCCTGCCTCTCGTGGTCGACGCGGCCGTGGTCATCGTGGTCAAGCTTGATGACGTGCTGGCCCGCCTCGGAGGGCACGGCGGACGCTGGCCCGTGGTGCTGCGCTGGATGACCGGTCTGATGACGCTGGCGCTCAACACTGCCGACTCCGCGCTGAAGAAAGACCTGGTCGGCATGTCCGTCCACGCCGTGGCGCCCCTCCTGCTCATCGTCACGGCCGAGACCGGTCTTGCCTACCGGCGGGCCATCGCACGCGCCGTCAGCGACCTGGAAGCCCGGCAGAAAGCCGAGCGCGAGGAGCGGGAGCGGGCGGCCCGCGAGCGTGCCGAGCGGGCCCGTACGGAGGCCCGTGAGGAGCGCGAGCACGCGGAGCGGCTGGCGCGTGAACAGCGCGACCACGAAGCGAACCTGGCCCGCGAACAGGTCGAGCGGGAAGAGCGGCAGCGCCGCGAGGAGCGTGAAGCCCGTGAGCGGTCCGAGGCTGCCGAGCGAGAGGCTCGTGAACGCCGTGAACGCGAGCATGAACAGCGTGAACGCGAGCGTGAGACGCGTGAACGCCAGGCCCGCGAGCGTGCCGAAGCGGAACAGCGCGAGCGCGCTCAGGCCGTTGAGCGTGAACGCCGTGAACTCCTGAGCCGGGGTCCCGCTGAGAGCAAGCTACCCGAGGACGAAGCGCGCCGGATCGTGGCCGCCGCGTTCACGGCGAGCTTGCCCGTGCGCCAGGCGGCGGAGCTGTCCGGCTGGTCGGTCGGCTGGGTTTCCACCCGCTACGCCGAGCACCGCGAGCCCGACGCGGGCCAGCGCGCTGGTCTCGCCATTGCGAGCCAGTGACCGCCGTCTTTGACCACCTGCCTCGGGGTTCGGCCGCTCACCTTCCACCGCGGCGGCCGACCCCCTACAACTCTCCTGAAGGAGCACCTTCAGCATGACCGAGATCAACGTGTCCGGTCCGCCCACCGAGGCGCCGGAAGAGGAAAAGTCCGCGTCCGTCCTGCCGTTCAAGCTCAAGAAGGCCCCCGCCCCGGCGACCGTCGAGCACGCGCCGGCACCGGAGGTGAAGCCGGGCGAGTGGGTGGCCGAACTCCCCGACACCGAGGACCCCGAGGCCGAAGGACTCACCGAGGGCGCCAGCGTCGACCCGCCCAAAGAGACGTACCCGCCGTCCATCACCGAGTGGATGCAGGAGCGCGACAAGGTCCGCCAGCCCGTCTTCCCCGAGTGGGTGAAGCTTCCTGACCAGCGCACAGCCGTCCGTAAGTGGGCAGTGCGGCACTACTCCACGATGCTCGGCTACCACGCCTGGCGCCTGCCGTGCGTCTACACGCCCAAGCTGGTCGCCTACAGCCCGCGCGGTGCCTGGCGCTGGTCGTCGGCCGTCGGCCGCTGGGTGTTCGACACCGAGGGCCGGGCCCTGCGTCTGGCCTCGGTCCTCGACGAGGACGCGGCGACGTACCTGAAGCTGTCGCGTCAGCGGGACGCCCGGGTACGGATGCGCTCGATCATCGCGACCGTGTCCAGCGCCGTCGGCCTCACGATCGCTCTGTTGCTGTGGGTGATGGCCCCCACCTGGCTGCTCGCCCTGTGCATCGTGACCCTGACCACGGGTTTCGGTCTCGGGGGCACGCCCGCGGACAAGCCGCTCATCGACCGCGCGAAGGTGACGTTCCGCAAGCGCAAGCTGTCCTCGGACATCGTGATCCGCGCCCATGAGGCCGCGAAGCTGACCACGAAGGACCAGACGATCGCGTTCCCGCGGCCGATCGGCCGGGACGGGGACGGCTGGCGCGTGGTCGTCGACCTGCCGTACGGCATGACCTTCGAGGACGCCCTCAAGGCGCACTCGCGCCTCGCGTCCGGCATGGACATCGCCCCCACCCAGCTCTTCATGGACAAGGACGAGACCAGCGGCCGGCGCGTCTCCTACTGGATCGCCGACCGTGACCCGCTCGCCGTCCCGTCCGGGAAGACGCCGCTGCTCGGGGCCACCAGGGTGGACTTCTGGAAGCCCTTCCCCTGGGGCGTCGACGAGCGCGGCAACCCCGTGATGGCCACCATGCTGTGGCTGTCGCTGCTGGTCGGCGCGGTGCCGCGGCAGGGCAAGACGTTCTCCGCCCGCACCATCGCGCTCGCCGCCGCGCTGGACCCGGACGTGCGCCTGATCGTGTTCGACGGCAAGGCGTCTCCGGACTGGCGCTCCTTCGCGAAGGTCGCCCACCGGATCGGCTTCGGCATCGTCCCCCGGGACGGCTTCGACCCGGTCATGCACCTGGTCAACGCCCTGATGGAACTGAAGGCCGATGTGGAGGACCGCTACCACCGGCTGTCCGAACTGCCCCTGCACATCTGCCCGGAGGGCAAGCTGACGCCGGAGATCAGCCGGGACCGGAAGCTGAACATGCCCCTCACGCTCGTGGTGGTCGATGAGGTGCAGGAGTACTTGCAGCACCCCACCCACGGCAAGACCATCCTTGATCTGCTGGTCTACCTCGCCCGGGTCGCGCCGGCGGTCGGGGTGTCGGTCATGAACTCCACGCAGAAGCCCGACGACACCGCGTGCCCGTCGGTGCTGCGTGACCAGCACCAGGCCCGCTTCTCCCTGCGCGTCGGCTCCTACCACGTCTCTGAGGTCGTGCTCGGTGCCGGTTCCTACGGTGAGGGCCTGGACGCGTCCAAGCTGCTCAAGTCCCACAAGGGCGTGGGCCTGCTCAAGGGCATGACGGACGACTCCGGGATCGTGCGCACCTACCTGGCCACCGGCCGGGACGCGGACACCATCCTGGACCGGGCCCGCGCTCTGCGCGAGGACGAGGGCACGCTGTCCGGCGACGCCGTCGGCGAGACCAGCAAGACGCGTAGCGCTGACGCGATCCTCGACGACATCGCCGCCGTCCTCGGACGCAGCGAGGACAAGGTGTGGTCGGAGACCGTCGTCGACCGCCTCGCCGAGTTCGCCCCCGCCGTCTACGGCGAATGGGCGGAGCTGGAGGGCCGGGCCAAGGCCGACCAGCTCGCCGCCGCCCTGAAGCCGTACGGCATCTCCACGGGCCAGGTGTGGGGCAAGACCGAGGACGGCAGGGGCGCCAACCGGCGCGGCATCGAGCGTCAGCACATCATCGACGCCGTTACGCAGCGCAACAAGAAGCGGGGCGACAAGTAGGGCCGAGGGGCCGCTAGGTCTAGCGAGCGAGGTCGCTAGACCTAGCAACCTCGCTAGCGACTCAAAGATGCCCTGATCAGGTCGCTAGCACCTAGCGACCCACCTGCGGAAACCCCGGAAACCTGCCCAGAGAGGCCATCATGCCCCTTCCCCTGCTCGCTAGCGCCCTCATCGTGCTGCTCACACTCGGTTACGCAGGAGTGTGTGCGGTCTCCCCGTGGAAGTCCTGCCGCCGCTGCGAGGGACTCGGCTTCCAGCTCACCTACACCCGCCGCGGCAAGCCCAAGCGCGGCAAGCACTGCCGCCGCTGCGACGGCCACGGCATCCGCATACGCGTCGGGCGTCACCTCTACAACCTGTGGGCCCGCACCTACCGCGCGGGCCGCGCCGCCGACCAGGCCGCCGCCAAGACCACGGGGCCCGCTGCGCGGAAGACGCCGACCGCATGAGGGCGCTCGTTCGCCTCGCGCTCGTGGGTGTCGCCCTCGGTCTGCTGCTGTCCTCCTGCCCCGCCCACTGAAGGGAGCACCGCCGTGGCGGTCAACCTCTCCGCGATCCTCCTGTTCGGCATCGCGGCCGTCTTCATCGTCAGGGCCAAGGCCGGAGGTATCGGGCCCGCCATCGTCCTGTTCCTGCTCGGCTTCTTCACCGCCGGAACCGGCGCGGACGAGCCGATCCGCAGCCTGTGCGCCTCCGTCTTCAACTTCCTCGCCAGCCTGCGCCCCTGACAGGAGACCCCGCCGTGAACCAGCCCACCCCCTACCGTCCGACCGAGACGGCCGGCACGGTCCACTACCCCACCCCGATCCCGGCCCCGGCGCCGATCGTGCCCGTCCAGCCGGGACAGATCCCCGCCGTCCAGAGCATCGTCCTGCCCGACGGGCGCGTCGTCACCGGCTACGCCATCGACGCGGCCAAGCCCGAACCGGTCGCCGCGAAGCCGCCCGTCTCGCGGGCCGCAGTGAACATCGCGCTCGGGGGCGTCGGCTTCGCCGCCGTGTGCGGCGGACTGCTGATGCTCACCACGTTCATCGCCGCCCTCACCGCGCTCATCACCCAGCTCATCATCCTCGCCGCCGTCATCTTCGGCGGCTTCATCGCCGTCCAGCTCTTCGCCGGATCGCGCGGCACGACCACGGTCAACATCCGCAAGGCCGTCATCAAGCGCAACCACTTCCACACCTGACAGGGGCACGCCATGAATCACCCCCAGAGCCCGGTAGCGCTGGCCGACCAGGCCGCCGAGGCCGTCCGCGCCATCAACCACACCACCCGCACGCCCGGGACGGACTGGCAGTACCCCAGCGACGCCTACAGCCTGATCGGGAACCTCGCGCACCTGTCCCGCATGCTGCCCCAGGCCATCACCCAGGCGCTTCAGCCCGTGACCGACGCGCACACGGCCGGGCGGCTCACCGTGGACGGCGGCAAGGACCCCGACCAGGCCGCATCCACTGCCGTCCAGACGGCGCGCGTCGCCATCGGCCGCGCCCAGCGTCTCGCCGAAGCCCTCGACCAGGTCCACTCAGCCCTCAGCCCGCTCGGCTACGACACCAGCGACGACGGAGACGAGTTCGCCGACTGCCCCCAGTGCGCGGCGGAGGACGACGACGGCGAGGTCTACCCGCACTGCTGCGGGTGCGGCGCCGACGGCAGCGGCGAACGCCCCGACTGCACCTGCGCCTAGCTGCGCCCGGGGCGGGCGCCATCTCTTCCACAAGCCGCGCCCGCCCCGGGTTCTCCCATCCCTCCAAGAGAGCAGGAGAAACCCCAGCATGACCCATCCCGCCCTGATCCGGCGAGACCACCTCAGCACCGCCCTGCGACTCGCGGCCGACGGCCTGCCCGTCCTGCCGCTGCGCCGGGGCAAGGTGCCCTTCGCCAACTGCCCCGCCTGCCTGTACACCGCGTGCGGCGGACGTCCCCACATGAAGACCCCCGGCCCCTGCACCTGCCCGCACCCGTGCCACGGCTGGGCCGCCGCCACCACCGACCCGTGGACCCTCAACTCCCCCCAGTGGGCGGCAGCGTGGCGGGACGCGGCGGCGGTCGCCTACCACCCGGGCGGCGCGGGCCTGACCGTCGTCGACCTCGACCACGCCGACGCCGTCACCTGGGCCCGCGCCACCCTGCCGGCCACCCGCACCGTGGTGACAACGCGCGGACAGCACTGGATCTACCAGGGCGTCATGACCTCCGCGAACGGCGTGCGCGACGGCGTCGACATCAAGTCGACGATGGCCTACGCCCGCTGGCGAGGCCCCGGCACCGGAACCCTCACCCAGCTCCCCGACTCCGTGCGGGCGCTGACCGTGAAGGCTCCCACCGTCTACCAGGCCCCGTGCATCGACGCGCTCCCCGCACGAGCTGCAGAGGGCGCATGCCCGCATCGCACGCCCGCGTTCCTGGAACGCGGCATCGCCATGGCCGTGGAGCGCATCAACGGGGCGTCCAGCGGCATCCACGCGGCCGTGTATGCCACGTTCCTGGCCGTGCTCTCGACGCACGGTCGGTGCGGCTGCCTCACCGAGGACCACACGGCGCGGCTGTTCGCCGCCGCGCAGGCCAAGGGCGAGAGCCCCCGGCACTGCGCCGACGCCTGGGCCAACGCCCGCACGAGGTTGGGACTGTAGCCATGTCCGAGGACGACAAGACCCCGGCCCGCGAAATCATCGCCGAGTACGCACAGGAGCGGTTCCGCTACTTCCGCACCGCCGACGGCACCGTGTACGCGCAGAAGAACGGCCACCCCGTGGCCCGCCCCATCCGCTCCCAGGGCACGACGGGGAGCCACCGCCAGGAACTCATGGTCGGCCTGTTCAAAGACGGCGTCGGCGTGTTCAACGGCACCGCCCTCAAGGAGGCGCTGGACTTAATCGAAGCACTCGCACTCAACGAGACCACCCAGAGCGTGCACATCCGCGTCGCCCCCGGCTTCGACGGCGCTACCTGGCTGGACCTCGGCCGCAGCGACGGCCAGTCGGTGCGCATCCACCCCACCGGATGGGACATCCGCGTCCCCGACCCGCGTGAGGTGTGCTGGCGCCGCACCCAGCTCACCGGCGAACTCCCCCTGCCGGAGAAGAACACCGACGGCAAGGGCATCGACCTGCTGTTCCGCCTATGCAACTTCGTCAACGCCGAAACCGAATGCCTGGCCATGGCCTGGCTGGTCGGCTGCCTGGAACCGTCCGTCCCCGTCCCCGCCCCGTTCCTGACCGGACCGCAGGGCGCGGGCAAGTCGACGGCCGGCCGGATGCTCATCCGCATCATCGAGGGCATGAGCAGCGACCTGCGCCGCGCCCCGAAGGACGAGGACAACCTGATCGCGGCCGTCGCCGCGGGATGGGTCACCGCCCTGGACAACCTCTCCCACATGACCCCGGACCTGTCCGACGCCATGTGCTGCATCGTCACAGGCGCCGAGTCCGTCAAGCGGGCCCTGTTCACCGACGGAGATGTCTTCCGCGCCCGCTACCGCCGCCCGCTCCTGCTGACCGGTATCGACGTGGGTGTCATCCGCCCGGACCTCGCCGAACGTCTCCTGCCGCTCCGGCTGGAACGGCCGAAGGTGCGGCGCACCGAGGCGGAGCTGTGGACGGAGTACGCGCAAGTCCTGCCCGTCGTGCTCGGCTCGCTGCTCGACCTGACCGTCAAGGTCCGCGCTGCGTCGGCGGAGACGCCGACGGATCTGCGCATGGCGGACTTCGCGCACCTGTGCGCGCAGCTCGACACCGCGATGGGTCTCGGAGCGCTGCCCGCCTACCGGGCCGGACTCGACGACCTCAACGACGACGTCATCGAGGGCGACCTCCTCGCGCAGACCGTGCTTCAGTACGCGGCCGACATGCAGCCCGGGGAGCAACAGCGGATGACTTCCGCAGAGTGGCTGCACCTCCTGACGCGGCTGTACAGCGGCGAGGACTGCCGTCCCCTGCCTAAAGGGTGGCCGACGACCGGAAAGGTCCTCTCCGACCGCCTCAAGCGGCTTCAGCCCACCCTCGCGGCGCGCGGCCTGAACGTCGACTGGGGACGCACCCGCGAGGCCCGCTACATCGAGCTGACCGAGCCCGCCCCGGCACCCGTACCGCAACAGGGCACCGCGTTCTGACGCAAGGTCACCGCACAACAGCAAGAGGAGCACCGGGGCCGACACCGCGCAGGGTGCTCCTCTTGCTGTTCGGTGCGCAGCACCTTGCCGAAGGACGTGCCGCGAAGCGGCTCCTTCTTCATGTCCTGAGCTGCGCACAACAACAGACACCACCCCCTCTCTTTTCCTAAGTGGGAAGACTCTGCGTCACCTGCGTCACTGCCGACGGAAACCGGCCCCTGACCTGCCAGAACAGGCGTGACGCAGAACCGATCGGCTGCGTCATCGTGCGTCACCTGCGTCACGCCCCGTGTCACAGACGACGAAGCCGTGACGCACCGGTGACGCACCCCATCCACGGCGCGTCACGCAAACGCACAGGTCAAAGGCGTAAATGACGCACGTGACGCCGTGACGCAGAAATCCGAACCTCGGACACACGCGGACTCCTGCGCCCTAGACACCGCCACGACTCCCCGACGGGACCGTCCCAGAGGAGACCATTCCGTGAGCATCGCCACCGTGGACATCGCACCACTCGCCGAGGCTGCCGACCCGGCCCCCGTTCTCCTGACCGTCGAAGAAGCCGCCCGCTGCCTCCGCATCGGCCGGACCACCTGCTACGCCCTCATCCGCACCGGAGAGCTGGAGTCCCTGACCATCGGCGGACTCCGGCGCGTCCCCGCCGACGCCCCCGCCGCCTACCTCGCGCATCGCCGCGCTGAGCAGCGCGCCGCCTGATCACCTCACGCCGGGGCGCCACCTCACGGGGTGGCGCCCCGGCCGCATTCCCGCCCCAACCCGAAGGAGCCCGCCAGTGGCGGAAGACAAGAAGCGAACGCGGCAGCCCAACGGGGCGTCGTCCATCTACCTGGGCAAGGACGGAAAGTGGCACGGCCGTGTCACGGTCGGAGTCCGCCCCGACGGCAAGCCCGACCGCCGCCACATCGAGCGCAAGACTCGGGCCGAAGTCACCGAAGCCGTACGTGAGTTGGAGCGGCAGCGCAAGGCCGGGACCGTACGAAAGACGGGGCAACAGTGGACCGTCAAGACGTGGCTTGAGC
Source organism: Streptomyces sp. NPDC006879 (assembly GCF_042869595.1). Lineage (NCBI taxonomy): Bacteria > Bacillati > Actinomycetota > Actinomycetes > Kitasatosporales > Streptomycetaceae > Streptomyces > Streptomyces sp. NPDC006879. Next base: position 70,451 of record NZ_JBIAGC010000013.1, on the reverse strand, counting down.
ACTGGGTGACCAACATCGCCAAGAAGTACGTCAGCGAGAACAGCTACGACGGCTACGAGGTGGACGTGAGGGTCCACCTCGTTCCCGGCATCGGGGCCCACAAGCTTGAGCGGTTGGAGCCGGAGCACCTGGAGGAGTTCTACGAGCGGATGCAGAAGAACGGCAGCGCTGCCGGGACCGCTCATCACGTCCACCGAACCATCCGGGTCGCGCTCAGCGAAGCGGTCCGACGCGGGCACGTCGCGAAGAACGTCGCTGAGATCGCGAAGGCCCCGCGGCTCGAAGAGGAGGAGATCGAGCCGTACAGCATCGAGGAGATTCAGAGTCTCCTCGTGAAGGCGTCGAAGCTCCGCAACAGCGCACGCTGGGTCATCGCCTTGGCGCTCGGGCTGCGCCAGGGCGAGGCTCTCGGGCTCATGTGGGAAGACGTCTACCTGGACGCCGGGTACATCCGCATCCGGAAGAACCGGCTACGGCCGAAGTACGAGCACGGGTGCGGCGGCACCTGTGGTCGAAAGGCTGGCTACTGCCGGGACCGCCGGCAGATCCGGCGGGAGTTCAAGAACACCAAGTCCCGCGCCGGCCGACGCACCATCGGGCTTCCGGGCCCGCTCATCAAGCTGCTCATCAAGCATAGGGAGGAACAGGCTCGGGAACGGCAGCAAGCCGGAGAGCTGTGGGAGGACAAGGGGTACGTCTTCGCGCAGCCGACGGGCGGCCCGCTCATCCCGAACACCGACTACCACCAGTGGAAGCAGCTACTGGAGGACGCGGGCGTGCGAGACGGGCGGCTGCATGATGCCCGGCACACCGCTGGGACCGTGCTCCTCCTGCTCGGGGTTCCTGACGTGATCGTGGACGCCATCATGGGATGGGAGCCGGGAGGCTCGGCACGGATGCGGGCCCGCTATATGCACATCACCGGCCCGATGCTGAAGAACGTCGCCAAGCAGGTCGGTGACGCCCTCTGGGGGGTGGTCGAGGCGGTGGACGGGGAGGCCGGACAAGGCTCGGAAAAGGGGTCCGCAGACCCCAACTGAGACGGAAACTGAGACGGAAGATCACAAGGGGCTGCCGCTACGCAGTTCGCGCGGCCCGAGCGTGCCAACTCAGCCCAGACAACGTCGAAGGCCCTGACCTGCAAGAAGCGGGTCAGGGCCTTCGACATCGTGCCCGGTGAGGCACTGGCGGAGGATACGAGATTCGAACTCGTGAGGGGTTGCCCCCAACACGCTTTCCAAGCGTGCGCCCTAGGCCTCTAGGCGAATCCTCCGCGGCAAACAATACAAGACGTTGGGGAGTGCTAGCGAACTCGATCCCCGGGCGTTCCATCCGCTACTCTGGGGCCAGCCCCTCACGTGGCGCTATCTCACTGAACTCCCCCAGGGCCGGAAGGCAGCAAGGGTAAGTGGGCTCTGGCGGGTGCGTGGGGGGCGCTTTGCGTTCGGGGGGTGTGCGCGGGGGAGCCGTGCGGGCTCCGGTTGTCGGTGGGCCCGGATAACCTCGTAGACGTGTCGTCCCTTGCGCTGTACCGCCGCTACCGCCCCGAGTCGTTCGCCGAGGTCATTGGGCAGGAGCATGTCACTGCTCCGCTGATGCAGGCCCTGCGGAACAACCGGGTCAATCATGCGTATCTGTTCAGCGGGCCGCGCGGATGCGGCAAGACGACCAGCGCCCGCATCCTGGCGCGCTGCCTGAACTGCGAGCAGGGCCCCACCCCCACCCCCTGCGGCTCCTGTCAGTCCTGCCAGGACCTGGCGCGCAACGGCCGCGGCTCGATCGACGTGATCGAGATCGACGCGGCCTCGCACGGTGGTGTGGACGACGCCCGGGACCTGCGGGAGAAGGCGTTCTTCGGCCCGGCGTCCAGCCGGTACAAGATCTACATCATCGACGAAGCCCACATGGTCACGTCGGCGGGCTTCAACGCCTTGCTGAAGGTGGTCGAAGAGCCCCCGGAGCACCTGAAGTTCATCTTCGCGACGACCGAGCCGGAGAAGGTCATCGGCACGATCCGGTCGCGCACCCACCACTACCCCTTCCGGCTGGTCCCGCCGAGCACCCTGCGCGACTACCTGGGCGAGGTCTGCGGCCGTGAGGGCATTCCGGTGGAAGAAGGCGTGCTGCCATTGGTGGTGAGGGCGGGCGCGGGGTCGGTTCGTGACTCGATGTCCGTGATGGACCAACTGCTGGCCGGGGCCGCCGAAGACGGTGTGACGTACGCCATGGCGACCGCCCTCCTGGGCTATACGGACGGCTCCTTGCTGGACGCCGTGGTGGACGCCTTCGCGGCCGGTGACGGGGCGGCGGCCTTCGAAGTCGTCGACCGGGTCATCGAGGGGGGCAACGACCCCCGCCGGTTCGTCGCGGACCTGCTGGAGCGGCTGCGTGACCTGGTGATCCTCGCTGCCGTGCCCGATGCGGGGGAGAAGGGCCTGATCGATGCCCCCGCCGACGTGGTGGAGCGGATGCAGGCCCAGGCTTCGGTGTTCGGGGCCGCCGAGTTGAGTCGGGCGGCCGATCTGGTCAACACGGGGCTGACGGAGATGCGCGGGGCCACCTCGCCGCGCCTCCAACTGGAGCTGATCTGCGCGCGGGTGCTGCTGCCTGCCGCCTTCGACGACGAGCGTTCCGTGCAGGCCCGGCTGGACCGCTTGGAGCGGGGCGGTGCCGTCTTCGCGGCTCCTGCGGCCCTGCCGGCGATGGGATACGAGCCCGGTCCCCAGGCGCATCCGGTGGCCCCGGGCGGTGGCGTGGCCGCCGCTCGTGCCGCCGTGCGCCCGCCGGTGGCTCCTGCCCAAGCCTCCGCCGAGCCCCCGGCGCCTCCCGTTCCGGCCCCCGCTCAGTCCCCCGCCCCGGCTCCTGCGCCCGTCGCCCCGGAGGCCACTGCTCCGCCGGTTCCTCCCGCGGCGCGGCCGGTCGCCGGCTCCGTCCCGGGGGCGTGGCCCAGCGCCGTACAGCCGGGATCCGGGCACCCCCCGCAGCAGCCCCCCGAGCCCGCCCCGCCCCAGCAGTCCCCGCAGCCAGGCGCCTGGCCCGGCGCTGGCCAGCCGGCGGCCCGGGGCGCTGCCGCGGTTCCCCCTCCGCCGGCTACCCAGCCAGCGGCCCCCACTTCGGTCCCGGCCTCGCCGGGGATGGCGCAGGGTGCCGGGCAGGTGCAGGCGATGTGGCCGAGCGTGCTGGAGGCGGTGAAGAACCGCCGTCGGTTCACCTGGATCCTGCTGAGCCAGAACGCGCAGGTGAAGGGGTTCGACGGGAGCACCCTCCAGCTCGGTTTCCCCAATGCGGGGGCCCGGGACAATTTCGCCAGCAGCGGCAGCGAGGACGTTCTGAAGCAGGTGCTGGCGGAGCAGTTCCAGGTGCACTGGAAGATCGAGGCGGTGGTGGACGCCGGCGGGGGCCCTGCTGTCGGTGGGTCGGGGCAGCCGGCCGCGGCTGGGTTCGCGGCCCCGAGGCCCGCTCCGTCCCCGCCCCCACCGCCGGCCCCCGCGTACACCCCGCAGCCTGCTCCGCAGCCCGCCGCGCCTCCCGCGCCCGCTCCGCAGCCGCCTCCCGAGCGGCCCGCGGTGGCGCTGGAGGACGATATGCCCGAAGAGGATGATCCGGACCTCGTCGACTCCGCCCTGACCGGCCACGACCTCATCGTGCGCGAGCTCGGGGCGACGGTCGTGGAGGAATATACGAACGAGTAGCGGGCAGCGCTTCGGGTGCCCGCACAAAGGGTGCCGAGCCGAGCGGGCTAGGCTGCACCCGTGAAGGTCCTCGTCATCGGCGGCGGCGCCCGCGAACATGCCCTGTGCCGCTCTCTTTCTCTCGACCCCGACGTCACCGCGCTCCACTGCGCCCCGGGCAACGCCGGGATCGCAGAGGTGGCGGAACTGCACCGGGTGGATGCCCTCGACGGCGCAGCCGTGGCTGAGCTCGCCAGTGGGCTGAACGCCGATCTTGTGGTGATCGGTCCCGAAGCACCGCTGGTCGCCGGGGTTGCCGACGCGGTGCGTGCGGCAGGCGTCCCCGTGTTCGGCCCGTCCGCGCAGGCCGCTCGTCTGGAGGGCTCCAAGGCCTTCGCCAAGGACGTGATGGCCGGGGCGAACGTGCCTACGGCCCGCAGTTACGTCTGTACGACGGCGGAGGAGATCGAGGCGGCGCTCGCTGCCTTCGGCGCTCCTTACGTGGTCAAGGACGATGGTCTGGCCGCCGGCAAGGGCGTGGTCGTGACCGACGACGTGGCTGAAGCCCGCGCCCACGCGTTGGCCTGCGAGCGGGTGGTGATCGAGGAGTACCTGGATGGCCCGGAGGTCTCGCTCTTCGCGATCACTGATGGTGTCACCGTCCTCCCGCTCCAGCCGGCCCAGGACTTCAAGCGCGCGCTGGACGGCGACGAGGGTCCGAACACCGGTGGCATGGGCGCCTATTCGCCGCTGCCCTGGTCGGACCCCCGGCTGGTCGAGGAGGTCATGGACTCGGTGCTCCAGCCGACCGTGGACGAACTGCGGCGGCGCGGCACCCCCTTCTCCGGTCTGCTGTACGCGGGTTTGGCGATCACCAGCCGAGGAGTCCGGGTGATCGAGTTCAACGCTCGCTTCGGCGACCCCGAGACCCAGGTGGTGCTGGCGCGGCTGCGTACTCCGCTCGCCGGAGTCCTGTTGAACGCTGCTCGGGGCACCCTCGACGCACAGCCGCCGTTGGTCTGGCGGAACGAGGCCGCAGTCACGGTCGTCATCGCGTCCCACAACTACCCGGGGCCGCCGCGTACCGGGGATCCGATCGAGGGGCTGGCGGAGGTCGCGGCCAAGGACGCCCCGTACGCCTATGTCCTGCACGCCGGTACCCGGTACGAGGGCGAGGCGGTCGTGAGCGCCGGGGGGCGGGTGCTGTCGGTGACGGCTACCGGTGCGGATCTGGCCCAGGCGCGCGAACGGGCGTACAGCGCCGTGGAGCGGATTCGGCTTGACGGTGCGCAGCACCGCACCGATATCGCGGCGAAGGCGGCTGCGGGGCTCTGACCCGGGGCTCCTTTTCGGGGCCGGGGCCCGCGGGCTGACGGAGCGCGCCCCCGGCCGCCGTCCCGGCGCCACAACCATTCGGATGGCCCAATACGGTTGGTTTTTCCGGGCCCGGACCGGGGATCACCGGTGCCTCGGGCACATCGGAGCGGCGTGGATGACTCGGGCCTGGGTGCCGCACGGGCCCGGGCCCTTCAACGGGAGCGTTGGGGATTCGGTGTTCGGGCCGGGTGCGTGAGAAATCCGCACCCGGCCCTTCGTGCTTGTGCCGGGGAGTGTCCGAGGGAGCAGGCAGCGGATCCTCCCCAACCCCTGAGGAGCCGGTTGCATCCGGCCAAGTGCTCCCGCATCCACCTTTACCCAAGGGCATTCCATCGGGTGACCGCTCGGCCATCCGGCTGACGCGGGTCCATGCCCCAACTAGGGTGCGGCGCAAGCGTTCCGGCACTCGGCCCACCGGCATTGCGATGTCCGGGGCGGGTGTCACAGTGGGGGAATGAGCAAAGCCGACGCAGGGCAGAGGGGGTGACACCGACCGTGTCCGGTACCGGTCTTGGCATGGAAGCGGGTGCGCAGGCGGCACGGGCCCGTGCCCTCGCGGTGCTACGGGTCCGCAGCACCGCGCTGGCTGCCGCGCTGCTGCCGGCGGCGGTGGCCGTCGTCTTGGCGGTGGGCGTCTTGACGGGAAGGTTGGCGGGTGGCGCCTGGTCCACGGCGACCGTGCTGGTCGGCGTGCTCGCGTTCGTGGTGCTGCTGCCAGCCCTGGTCTTCGCCGCGGTGGTGGCCCGTGCGCGGCCCGCGATGAGCCCGACCGTCCCGCTGACGGAGACCTCGGCGCCCGACCTCTACCGGCTGGTGCGAGATCTCGCGGACCGCCTGGAAGTGCCGGCGCCCTCCGCGATAGCGCTGACCCCGGACTGCGACAGCTGGTTGGAAGACCGCAGCCATCCGGCGCACCGTCGTGCGGCCCGGCGGTCCACGGGTGGCTCGGGTGCCCCCCGGCCAGCGGGCTCCAGGCCGCCGCAGCCGCTGGTGGGCGGGCCCGCTGGAGGTTCCGGCGAGGCGGCGGAGCCCGTCGCGCCGGTGCTGGTGATCGGCTCGCCCTTCCTGTGGTGGATGCGGGTGGCCGAGCTCCGGGCCGTGCTCGCCCCGGTCGTGGCCGGCACCGGGCCGTCCGTGCATCCGGACATAGCCGCGGCCCGCAGGTTCGTACGCGGCCTGGATGCGGCGGCGGCCATCGTGGACCGCTCCTCGGCGGGCCGGGTGCGGACCGTGGCGCTCGGCTGGATCGCCGCACTGGCCCGTTTGCTGCTGGAGCGCTGCCGCACCCATGTGGCCGAGATGGAGCGCGCAGTGGCCGCCGCCGCCTCCGAGCGGGCGCAGAGCGTGGACTACGGGCTGCGCATCGTGGCCCAGGAACAGGTCGGTCTCGCCTACGCCGGTTGGGACCGGCTGCTGACCCGGGTCGCGCTGCCCGCGTGGCGGATGGGGCGTTGGCCCTCCCGGCTGGACGCGGGAGTGGTGTCCGCGCTGACCGAGCTTTCCCGGCGGGATCGGCTCGCCGAGGGTTTCACTTCCCGTCTGGGCGAGCGCCCGGCGTGTGATCTCTTGGAGCAGCCCGGGGCGGTGGACGAGGCCGCCTCGTTGTTGGCCGCGCGGCTCTTCCACGGTGGTCCGACCGAGCCCGGCCCGCAGTGGTCCCCGGTGGACTGGCAGCAGTACCCGGAGGAAGTGGTGGACCGCAAGTGGCGTCTGGAGGCCGCCCGGCTGCTGCGTGCGTTGGACGCGATCGCCCCGCCCGAGCCGCCGCTGCCGTTGATCGCCGCGCCAGCGGCGGAACCCGACCTTGGGCCGCGCCCCGTTCCGCCCGTCGAGGACGGCGCGCCCGTGGCCGACCGGCACGGCGGCGACGCCGCTCGGCCGGTGCCGTCAGCAGCGGGGCCCGGTGGCCAGGGGCCGACTCTGGCCCGGGTGATGACCTACCTGGAGGGCGGCTGCACGGACACCCTGGCCGCGCGGATCAGCGCCGAGACGGCGAGGGACGAGGCGGTTTCGCCGGCGCCGGGTGCGCCGGGCGAGATGGGTGCCTCGGACGGGGGCGGTGTGCCGCTGTTCCCGCTACAGCCGCCGCGCACGGGCAGGGACCTGCTCGCGGACCACGTCACCGCCATGGTGTGCTGCGCCGCGGTGGACACCGCCGGTGCGGCTCCTGGCCTGGACTGGTTGGACGGCCCGGCCCTTCTGGTCGGTGGGGAGCGGCGCACCGATCTGGGCACTCGCGTGTTGACCCTGGTGGAGGACGGCGATCCGGAGCCCCTGCAGTCCTGGCTCAGCAGTCTCGGCGTGCGCCCCGAGAAACCGGTACGGCTGGTCTGAGCGGGGCGGGAGCCTGAGGCCGGGGCTTTCGCCGCTCCGTTCCACCGGCGGTGGTCCAGCCTGCTGGGTCGGCCCCGCCGGAGCCGGTTCCCGTGGCGCAGGGGGGCCGTCAAGCCAATTCGCGACGAACGGTAACGGGGTGCGCGCTTAATGTGATGTGCTGGTTTGAGGCTGGGCGGGGGAGTGGTGGGAGGGGGAGTCGAATGGGTGCGAAACAGATCCGGCGGTGGGAGTCGGGTGCCCTCGCGCACGCGGTGACGGATCCGTTCGGACAGGGCCCTCTGCCGTGGCTCCGCGGTGGTGAGCACTACTTCGGGGACACCGGCCAGGTCGTGCCCTGGTACGTGGACCCGGTTCTGCCCGCGCTCGGAGCCGACCATCCGGGAGCGGTGCCCCGGCCACGCCGCACCGGCGTTCCGCGGACCGCGGACGATGTGCACCGTCAGATCAAGGGCTTCGCTTCCACCGGTGCGGTGGCTCCTGGCGATGCCATTGACTTCCACATCACGGTGGACCCACCGCAGGAGTTCTCGGTGGACGTCTACCGGATCGGTCACTACGGCGGTGACGGCGCCGCCCAGATCACCACGAGCCCCCGGTTGCCCGGCATCGTCCAGCCGGCTCCGCTCACCGCGGACCGGACGGTCTCCTGCCATCACTGGTGGCTGTCCTGGCGGCTCCAGGTCCCCTCGTACTGGCAGGTCGGCGCCTATGTCGCGGTGTTGACCACGGTGGACGGCTACCGTTCGCACGTTCCTTTCACCGTTCGCGACGATCAGCGAGCGGATCTGCTGCTGCTGCTTCCGGACGTGACCTGGCAGGCGTACAACCTCTATCCGGAGGACGGCCGTACCGGCGCCAGTCTCTACCACGCCTGGGACGAGCAGGGGCGGCTGCTCGGGGAGCAGGACGCGGCGATCACGGTCTCCTTCGACCGCCCGTACGCGGGTGCTGGTCTGCCGCTGCACGTCGGCCACGCCTATGACTTCATCCGGTGGGCGGAACGGTACGGCTATGACCTGGCCTACGCGGATATCCGCGATCTCCATGCGGGCCGAGTAGATCCCGGCCAGTACCGCGGGCTGGTCTTCCCCGGCCACGACGAGTACTGGTCGGTGCAGATGCGCCGTGCCGTCGAACTCGCTCGCGACCAGGGCACTTCGCTGGTCTTCCTGTCCGCGAACACCCTCTACTGGCAGGTGGAGCTGGGCCCTTCGCCCTCGGGCGTACCCGATCGGCTGCTGACCTGCCGCAAGCGTCGCGGTCCGGGGCGTTCGGCGCTGTGGCGGGAGGCCGACCGGCCGGAGCAGCAGCTGCTGGGCATCCAGTACGCCGGGCGGGTGCCCGAGCCCCGACCGTTGATCGTGCGCAACGCGGGCCACTGGCTGTGGGATGCCACCGGAGCCGTCGAGGGGGACGAGATCGACGGGTTGGTGGCGGGCGAGGCGGACCGGTACTTTCCGCGCACGGCGCTCCCGGAGCACCGGGGGCGGATCCTGCTGGCCCATTCCCCCTACCGGGACGGTGGTGGTGTGAAGCGCCACCAGGAGACCTCGCTCTATCAGGCGCCCAGCGGTGCCTGGGTGTTCGCCTCCGGCACCTTCGCCTGGTCTCCGGCCCTCGACCGGCCCGGTCATGTGGACGAGCGGGTCCAGCGAGCCACCGCCAACCTGCTGGACCGTATCTGCAAGCGCGACTGAACGGAGCCGCGCGGGGGTCCGCTGTCGCCGCGGCCACCCCCTGAGCGGCGGTTTCCCCGGCGTGCGGGAGAATCGAGGGGCTCATACGGAACCACAAGGAGAGACCGTGTCCGGATTCGTCGAAAAGCCCGAGCCGGTTCAGGTGCCGGGGCTGGTCCATCTCCACACCGGCAAGGTGCGGGAGCTGTACCGCAACGAAGCGGGTGACCTCGTGATGGTCGCCAGTGACCGAATCTCCGCCTACGACTGGGTGCTGCCCTCCGAGATTCCCGACAAGGGTCGGGTGCTCACCCAGCTCTCGCTGTGGTGGTTCGACCAGCTCACGGATCTGGTACCGAACCACGTCATCAGTACGGAGCTGCCTTCCGGAGCCCCGGCCGACTGGGCGGGTCGCACCCTCGTCTGCAAGTCCCTGGACATGGTTCCGGTGGAATGCGTGGCCCGCGGCTATCTGGCCGGCTCCGGCCTCGCCGAGTACCAGGAGAACCGCACGGTCTGCGGTATCGGCCTGCCGGAGGGGCTGAGCGACGGTTCGGAGCTTCCCGCTCCGATCTTCACCCCTGCGACCAAGGCGGCCGTGGGAGAGCACGACGAGAACGTCAGCTACGAGGAGGTCGCCCACCAGGTGGGTGCCGAGACGGCGGCGCTGCTGCGCCAGACCACCCTCGCCGTCTACGGACGGGCCCGGGACATCGCCCGTGAGCGCGGGATCATCCTGGCGGACACCAAGTTCGAGTTCGGTTTCGCCTCCGACGGTGCGGGTGGGCGCACGCTCGTCGCCGCTGACGAGGTGCTTACTCCGGACTCCTCGCGCTTCTGGCCGGCCACTTCCTGGGAGCCGGGCCACCCGCAGCCTTCGTTCGACAAGCAGTACGTGCGGGACTGGTTGACTTCTGCCGCCTCCGGCTGGGACCGCAAGAGCGAGCAGCCGCCCCCGGCGCTGCCTCAGGAGGTCGTGGACGCCACGCGTGCGAAGTACATCGAGGCCTTCGAGGTGCTCACCGGTACGCGCTGGAGCTGACGGGGTCGGTGCCGTCCGGAGCCGCGGACCTCCCGAAACACGCAGAAGGCCCCGGTCACGATGACCGGGGCCTTCTGGCGAAGAGCGGACGACGAGATTCGAACTCGCGACCCTCACCTTGGCAAGGTGATGCTCTACCAACTGAGCCACGTCCGCATGCGCCGTAGCGCGGGACCCACTATACCCAACCGGTGGACGGTGGGGAGCACCCGTTTCCGGTGGGCCGGTGGCGATCGTGGGCGGCTTTCCGGAGGGGCGGGGGCAGGGGTCGAACGCTGATCTCGGCCGTACCCGGGGCCGTTCCTCCCCGGGCGGGTGGTGCGGGGGCGGCTCAGGCGGAGCGGGTCCGACGGTGGAGGCGTGGCGATGGTCACATGGTTCGGGCGGTGGTCCCGTGCGAAACCGGTGGCAGCGGCCCTATCGGGGGAACGAAAAGGACCCCGATCTCTGATCGGGGTCCTTCCACAAGAGCGGACGACGAGATTCGAACTCGCGACCCTCACCTTGGCAAGGTGATGCTCTACCAACTGAGCCACGTCCGCATGCCTCCGACCAGCTCTCACTGGACGGTGCGAGCACTACTCTACCTGATCCACTGAAGTGGTCCGATAAGTGATGCAGAGCGGGTGACAGGAATTGCACACTGCGCCTTCCCCCTGGAAGGGGGATGTTCTGCTACTGAACTACACCCGCACGACTTCGGGGTTGTGGCTGTTCGGCCTGGCCCCTCGGCGTGATCCACACACTAGCGGAAGGGGTGGGGTGGATGGCAAATCGGCTCTCAGTGGGCCTCGTTGTACGCCTCGTAGACCTTCTTCGGGATCCGCCCACGGGAGGGGACGTCCACCTGGTTCGACAGGGCCCAGGCCCGCACCACGGCCGGGTCGGGGGCCAGGGACGTGTGCTTGAAGGCCTTCCCGGAGCGGGCCTGGCGACGACCGGCCGTCACGTAAGGCTCCAGGCCCTTCCGTAGTTTCTTTGCATTGGCAAGATTGAGGTCGATCTCGTAGGTCTTGCCGTCCAGGCCGAAGACAACCGTTTCCGCTGCTTCTCCGCCATCGATGTCATCGGAGATGGTGACTACAACTCGCTGCGCCACGGATATCGGTCCCTTCGCGCGACCTCTCCGCCTCGTCCGGCCTCCCGGCTTGGTGTCCGGAAGCCCTTCTGACATGCGGTGATGTCGAAAGTGTGGATGTTTCGTCACAATGCGACTTTCTCAGGGATTCCCTGAGGAATCCTTTGTACCGCGATAGTCGACTCATTGTGAAGCCCAGTTAATTCTGTCGCGTGTCACGCCGCAATGCCGAGCACGGGGTTTTCTGGGTGATTTTGCGTGAGGGTCTGCCCACCGAAACCTTCACGTGATCTGGGGTGCAGGATATCTACCCGCGTAGAAATTTGGGGCGGGTACGCTGATGACACCGCCTTCGCACCAACCACCACACGGGAGTGCCAGTGGCACGCGTCGTAGTCGACGTCATGCTCAAGCCGGAGATCCTCGACCCCCAGGGCCAGGCGGTGCAGCGTGCACTGCCGCGCCTGGGCTTCGAGGGGATCGCGGACGTCCGCCAGGGGAAGCGCTTCGAACTGGAGGTGGAGGGACCGGTCGACCAGGCCGCCCTCGACCGCATCCACGAGATGGCCGAAAAGTTCCTCGCCAACACCGTCATCGAAGACTTCACCGTGAAGGTGGAGTCGTGACCGCCCACCCGTCACCCACCACCCGTGACGGAGGCCCTTCGGGCCGCGGCAACACTCGTATCGGTGTCGTCACGTTTCCCGGAACGCTGGACGACCGCGACTCGCTGCGCGCCGTACGCCTCGCGGGCGCCGAACCGGTTCCGCTGTGGCACCGTGACAAGGACCTCCACCAGGTCGACGCCGTCGTACTCGCGGGCGGCTTCAGCTACGGCGACTACCTGCGGGCCGGAGCCATCTCCCGGTTCTCCCCGGTCATGGAGACGATCATCGAGCAGGCCCGCGCGGGCATGCCGGTGCTCGGCATCTGCAACGGCTTCCAGATCCTCACCGAGGCCCATCTGCTGCCGGGCGCGATGCTGCGCAACAACCACCTGCACTTCATCTGCCGCGACCAGAAGCTGCGGGTGGAGAACGCCTCCACGGCATGGACCGGGGACTACGAAGTCGGCCAGGAGATCTCCGTCCCGCTGAAGAACATGGACGGCCGCTACACCGCCGACGAGCGCACGCTGGACGAACTGGAGGCCGAGGGTCGGGTGGCCTTCCGGTACCTCGACGTGAACCCGAACGGTTCGCTGCGCGACATCGCCGGCATCACCAACGCGGCGGGCAACGTCGTCGGACTCATGCCGCACCCCGAGCACGCGGTGGAGCCGTTGATCGGGACGGGCCGTACCGACGGCCTCGGATTCTTCACCTCGATCCTGAAGAAGCTGGTAAGCGCATGAGTCTCGACACCGTCAAGAACGCCACGGAGAGCCCGGAGGCGGCGCAGCCGTGGAAGGAGCTCGGCCTCAAGGAGGACGAGTACGCCCGGATCCGGGAGATCCTGGGCCGTCGCCCCACCGGCGCCGAGCTCGCCATGTACTCCGTCATGTGGTCCGAGCACTGCTCGTACAAGAGCAGCAAGGTGCACCTGAAGCAGTTCAGCGAGAAGACCCCCGAGAACGACGCCATGCTCGTCGGGATCGGAGAGAACGCCGGTGTCGTCGACGTTGGCCAGGGCTATGCGGTGACCTTCAAGGTCGAGTCGCACAACCACCCCAGCTACATCGAGCCTTACCAGGGCGCGGCCACCGGTGTAGGCGGCATCGTCCGCGACATCCTGGCCATGGGAGCCCGCCCGGTCGCCGTCGTGGACCCGCTGCGCTTCGGCGCCGCCGACCACCCGGACACCAAGCGGGTGCTGCCCGGTGTGGTTGCTGGCATCGGCGGCTACGGCAACTGCCTGGGCCTGCCGAACATCGGTGGCGAGGTCGTCTTCGACGCCTGCTATCAGGGCAACCCGCTGGTCAACGCCGGTTGCATCGGCGTGATGAAGCACGAGGACATCCATCTGGCCAAGGCCTCGGGTCCGGGCAACAAGGTGATCCTCTACGGCGCCCGCACGGGCGGCGACGGCATCGGCGGCGTCTCGGTCCTGGCCTCGGAGACCTTCGAGTCCACCGGTCCGGCCAAGCGCCCCGCCGTGCAGGTCGGTGACCCCTTCCAGGAAAAGCTCCTCATCGAGTGCACCTTGGAGATCTTCCAGGAGAAGCTGGTCGCCGGCATCCAGGACCTCGGTGGCGCCGGCCTGTCCTGCGCGACCTCCGAGCTGGCCTCGGCCGGCTCCGGCGGCATGCGGGTGGAACTCGACACCGTCCCGTTGCGTGATGCGACCCTCTCGCCGGAGGAGATCCTCATGAGCGAGTCGCAGGAGCGCATGTGCGCCATCGTCGAGCCGCAGCACGTGGAGCGGTTCATGGCGATCTGCGAGAAGTGGGACGTCATCGCGACCGTCATCGGTGAGGTCACCGAGGGTGAGCGGCTGGAGATCTTCTGGCACGGCGAGCAGATCGTGGACGTGCCACCGCGTTCCGTGGCGCACGAGGGCCCCACCTACCACCGCCCTTACGCTCGCCCCGCGTGGCAGGACGCCCTCCAGGCCGACGACGCCGGCAAGCTGGCCCGACCGCAGACCTCCGAGGAACTGCGCGCGCAGGTCCTGGCGTTGGTCGCCTCCCCGAACCAGGCCTCGAAGTCCTGGGTCACCGATCAGTACGACCGTTTCGTCCAGGGCAACACCGTCCTCGCGCAGCCCGAGGACGCGGGCGTGGTGCGCATCGACGAGGAGTCGAACCTGGGCGTGGCCATGGCCACCGACGGCAACGGCCGGTACGCCAAGCTCGACCCGTACGCCGGGGCGCAGCTGGCGCTGGCGGAGTCCTACCGCAACGTGGCGGCAACCGGCGCCAAGCCGCTGGCCATCTCGAACTGCCTGAACTTCGGCTCGCCGGAGGACCCCGACGTCATGTGGCAGTTCGCCGAGGCCACCCGCGGTCTGGCCGACGGCTGCCTGGAGCTGGGGACCCCGGTCACCGGGGGCAACGTCTCGCTGTACAACCAGACCGGCGAGACCGCGATCCACCCCACCCCGGTGGTGGCCGTCCTCGGTGTGATCGACGACGTCAACCGCCGTACCCCGATGGCCTTCGCCGAGGCCGGCCAGCTGCTGTACCTGTTGGGCGACACCGCCGAGGAGTTCGGCGGCTCGGCCTGGTCGCAGGTCGTCCACGACCACCTCGGCGGCGTGCCGCCCAAGGTGGACCTGGGCCGGGAGAAGCTGCTCGCCGAGATCCTGATCTCGGCCTCCCGCGACGGCATGGTCGACGCGGCGCACGACCTGTCCGACGGTGGTGTGGTCCAGGCGCTCGTCGAGTCCTGTCTGCGCGGCGGCAACGGCGCTCGGGTAGTGGTTCCCGAGGGGCTGGACGCCTTCACCTTCCTGTTCAGCGAGTCCGCCGGTCGGGCCATCGTGGCTGTTCCGCGCAGCGAGGAGCTCCGTTTCACCGACATGTGCGGCGCCCGCGGCCTGCCGGCCACCCGCATCGGTGTGGTGGACGGCGAGGAGATCGAGGTACAGGGTGAGTTCCGCGTCCCGCTGAGCGAGCTGCGCGCCGCGCACGAGGCGACGATCCCGGCGCTGCTGGCCTGAGCCCGCGCCCCGCGACACCGTGGCACCGGCGGCCCGGTGCGGCAACCGTACCCCGGTACGGGCGTCGCACCGGGCCGTTGCCGTGCCATGCCCCGGGTGCCGCTGGTGACCGGCATCGCGGGGGCGCCGAGCCCGTACGCTCGGTGGCATGCCACCTGCCAGGAAGCCACGCCCCCGCAGCTACGACCCCGCGAAGATCCGCACCGCGGTGACGGTCCAGTTCGCGCATGTGGCTGAAGCGGTCAAGGAGTTGGACGAGGAGGCGCTGGCCAGGCCCACGCACGTGGGTAGTTGGACGGTGGCCGACCTCGCGGCCCACCTCGCCTGGGCGGTCGGTTCGCTCGCCGACGCGGCGGCGAGGCCGGCGGCGAACTCGGCTCAGGTGACGGTCCAGAGTTGGCCCTCGGTCACCGCACCGGTTGCCGCCAAGATCGCGGACGCGCACCGCACCGGCCCCGAGGAGCCGCTGGGCGTGCTGTACGAGCGGACCGCGGCCCGGCTCGGTGAACTGCTCACGGTCCTCCCCGACGACCGGCTCCTGGCACTGGGCATCGGCGGCATGCGCGTGGCCGACTTCCTCGTCACCCGGACCGTGGAACTCGTCGTGCACACCGATGACCTCAACCGGGCGGGCGGCCTGTCGATCCCGTTCGAGCGGCAGGCCCTCGCGGCCTGCACCCGGGTCCTCGCGGACGCTCTCGCCGTCAGGGCCCCCGGCGGCTCGGTGGAGGTTCGCATCCCGCCGTTCGCCGTGGTCCAGTGCATCGCCGGGCCCCGGCACACCCGCGGAACCCCGCCGAACGTGGTGGAGGCCGATCCGCTGACCTGGGTCAGGTTGGCCACGGGCCGCGTCCCGTGGCAGGAAGCCCTGGAGGCGGTGGCGGTGCGGGCCAGCGGTGAGCGCGCCGATCTGTCCGGCGTACTGCCCGTCATGAGCTGATGCGGGCAAGGCCGATGGAGTGTCCGGGAACCTGAACCTGGGTCGCTCCGTCACAGCGGTATGCGTACCTTGCGTCTCACTCTCGCTGCCCTGGCTGCCACGCTGCCGCTGGCGGCGTGCGGCAGCGCCACCGAAGCCGGCGACGATGCCGCACCGGGTGCCGGCAACCGCCTGGTCGGCACCCGCTGGGCCGTGCAGGAACTGACCGAAGGCGGCAAACGGCTGCCCGCACCGACTGGCGCCCACCTACTGATCGAGGGCGACAGAGCCCGGGGGAACAACGGGTGCAACACTTTCGAGTCCGGCGTCCGGGTCGGTCGCGACCTGCTGACCGTCACCCCCGGTTCCGTCACCGAGCGAGGCTGCGCGGGTGCGGAACAGGCCTTCGAGGCGGCCTTCCAACGCCTCTTCAGCGGGGACCTGCGGGCGCGGGGGAGCGCCCAGAGGCTCCAGCTGACCACTGCCGAAGGAGATGTGATCAACCTGAAGTCCACCTCTGAGACCCCCCAGGATCCGAAGCCCCTGGTCGGCACCCGCTGGAAGCTCACCACCCTGTACGCCAAGGACGCCGCCACCGCGCTCCCGGCCGAAGTGGCCTCCCGTGCGTTCTTGAAGATCGGTCCCGACGGTGCGGTGCAGGGTGATCTGGGCTGCAACACCCTCACCAGTCAGGCCACCGTCTTTGACACCACGGTCAGCTTCGGGTTGCTGGCCACCACCACCATGTCCTGTCCGGGACCGGTGGATCGAGCCGAGGAGTCCCTCGGGCGGGTCCTCCAGTCAGGGCCGCTCCACTACCGGATCGAAGGCGGCGAGCTGAGGCTCACGGCCAAGGACGGCGACCTCGGCCTCGGCGCGGTGGCCGCGAAGTAGCTCCGTGGCCGCCCCGGCCCGGCGGTGCGGGCCCTCTGCGGCCGGGGCGGATCACCCCGCAGGGCGACAGTCACCCTGTGTCGGGGCGGCTGACCGTGCGTACTGTGAGTTTTCCCTGCCTTCCCCAATTCGGACCAGTGGTCGATCTCGCCTACACTCGGTGGCGTGCCTCGTGGTGATGGACGACTCAACCACGACCTGCTCCCCGGCGAGAAGGGCCCCCAGGACGCTTGCGGCGTCTTCGGTGTCTGGGCCCCGGGTGAAGAGGTCGCCAAGCTCACCTACTTCGGACTGTATGCGCTGCAGCACCGTGGACAGGAGTCCGCGGGAATCGCAGTCAGCAACGGCTCCCAGATCCTAGTTTTCAAGGACATGGGACTGGTCTCCCAAGTCTTCGACGAAACTTCCCTCGGCTCCCTTCGCGGACATATCGCCGTGGGTCACGCGCGCTACTCAACCACCGGCGCTTCGGTGTGGGAGAACGCGCAGCCGACCTTCCGTGCAACCGCGCACGGCTCGATCGCGCTCGGTCACAACGGCAACCTGGTCAACACGGCGGAGCTCGCCGAGTTGGTCGCCGACCTGCCCCGTAAGGACGGCCGGGCCACCCAGGTGGCCGCCACCAATGACACCGACCTGGTCACCGCCCTGCTGGCGGGCCAGACCGATGACAAGGGTGAGCCGCTGACCATCGAAGCCTCCGCCGCCCAGGTCCTGCCCAAGGTACGCGGCGCCTTCTCCCTGGTCTTCATGGACGAGGGGACCCTCTACGCAGCCCGAGACCCGCAGGGCATCCGCCCGCTGGTGCTCGGCCGGTTGGAGCGCGGCTGGGTGGTGGCGAGCGAGTCCGCGGCCCTGGACATCTGCGGTGCGAGCTTTGTCCGCGAGGTGGAGCCCGGCGAGCTCATCGCCATTGACGAGAACGGCATGCGCGCCTCCCGATTCGCGGAAGCGAAGCCGAAGGGCTGTGTCTTCGAGTACGTCTACCTGGCGCGGCCGGACACCGACATCGCGGGCCGGAACGTCTACCTCTCGCGCGTCGAGATGGGCCGGCGGCTGGCCAAGGAGGCCCCGGCCGACGCCGATCTGGTGATAGCGACCCCGGAGTCCGGGACCCCCGCCGCGGTTGGATACGCGGAGGCGAGCGGCATCCCGTACGGCTCGGGCCTGGTGAAGAACGCCTATGTGGGGCGCACCTTCATCCAGCCCTCGCAGACGATCCGCCAGCTCGGTATCCGACTCAAGCTGAATCCGCTCAAGGAGGTCATCCGGGGCAAGCGCCTGGTGGTCGTGGACGATTCCATCGTCCGCGGCAACACCCAGCGTGCTCTGGTGCGGATGCTCCGTGAGGCCGGCGCGGCCGAGGTCCACATCCGGATCTCCTCTCCGCCGGTGAAGTGGCCGTGCTTCTTCGGCATCGACTTCGCGACCCGGGCCGAGCTGATCGCCAACGGCATGTCGGTCCAGGAGATCGGCAAGTCGCTGGGCGCGGACTCCCTCGCCTACATCTCGCTCGACGGGATGATCGAGGCGACCACCATCGAGAAGCCGAACCTCTGCCGAGCCTGCTTCGACGGTGAGTACCCGATGGAGCTGCCCGACCCGGAGTTCCTCGGCAAGCAGCTGCTGGAGACCGAGCTGCTGGGCGGCACGGACGCCGCCGACGCGCTCCGTCGCCCGTAACCCCCTGCAGCACGACACGAAAGCTCTTCAGCATGTCTACTGAATCTTCTGGGCGTGCTCCGCACGCGGGCACCGGCGCCAGCTACGCGAGCGCGGGCGTCGACATCGAGGCGGGCGACCGCGCGGTCGAGCTGATGAAGGAGTGGGTGAAGAAGACGCAGCGCCCCGAGGTCCTCGGTGGCCTCGGCGGTTTCGCCGGCCTCTTCGACGCCTCCGCCCTCAAGCGCTACGAGCGTCCGTTGCTGGCCTCCGCCACGGACGGCGTGGGCACCAAGGTCGACATCGCCCGTCAGATGGGCGTGTACGACACCATCGGGCACGATCTGGTGGCGATGGTCATGGACGACATCGTCGTCTGTGGCGCCGAGCCGCTGTTCATGACCGACTACATCTGCGTGGGCAAGGTCCACCCCGAGCGGGTCGCGGCCATCGTCAAGGGCATCGCCGAGGGCTGTGTGCTGGCCGGCTGTGCCCTGGTCGGTGGCGAGACCGCGGAGCACCCGGGGCTCCTCGGCCCGGACGACTTCGATGTGGCCGGCGCCGGCACGGGTGTCGTCGAGTACGACCGCCTGCTGGGGGCGGACCGTATCCGCACGGGTGACGCGGTGATCGCGATGGCTTCCTCCGGGCTTCACTCCAACGGGTACTCGCTGGTCCGCCATGTGCTGTTCGAGCGGGCCGGGATGGCCCTGGAACAGGAGGTCGCGGAGTTCGGCCGGACCCTGGGCGAGGAGCTCCTGGAGCCCACCAAGATCTACTCGCTGGACTGCCTCGCACTCACCCGGACGGCCGAGGTCCACGCGTACTCGCACATCACCGGGGGCGGCCTCGCGGCCAACCTCGCCCGGGTCGTCCCGGATCACCTGCACGCCACGGTCGACCGTTCGACCTGGGCCCCGGGCGCGGTCTTCGATCTGGTCGGCAAGGCAGGTCAGGTCGAGCGGCTGGAACTGGAGAAGACGCTGAACATGGGCGTCGGAATGATGGCGGTGGTGCCCGCCGAGTCGGTGGACGTGGCACTGACCACACTGGCCGACCGCGGGGTGGACGCCTGGGTCGCCGGCGAGATCCTCGACCGCGGGGAGCGCACCGAAGGGGCCACCCTGACCGGCGACTACGCGAGCTGAGCAGCACAGAACCCGGTCCGGAGCAGGCCCCGGACCGGGTTGGGTGTTTTCAGCTGTGCGCTGTGGCGCGTCAAGCGCCGCGACGCTGAGAAGTGGGACCGGACTCTTCGTCCTCGTCCTCGTCCTCGTTGTACAGATCCGCGTAGCGGGCGTACGGGTCGTCTTCCTCGTCGTCCTCTTCGAATGGCTCACCGTTAGGTGGTTGATTCGAAATCGGATGCGAAGTCGAAGCGCCCAGCTCGTTGGCCAGACGCGACAGGTCAGTCCCGCCGCTGTTGTACTTCAGCTGGCGGGCGACCTTCGTCTGCTTGGCCTTGGCCCGGCCGCGCCCCATGGCTCGACCCCCTCGGTGACGGGGCTCGACGGCCCCAGAGTCTTGACACGCGTTCATGAGTCGGAACGGACTCTCGGCGAGAGACCGGTCCGTAGGGCTTCAACGGTACCTGCTTCCGCGGCCATACGGTACGCCGCCCGCATGACGCGCCTCGGAACAGTGCCGGCGGGACGCCCCGTCCCCGCTGGTCAGCTGCGATTTTAGCCCCTAATCGACGGCCGACCCGCCGAAGCACAGTGAGTTCCGTCTCGCCGCGGCACCGGCGGACGGTCCGCATCGGTGTGCGGACCGTCCTTCCAGGAGACCTCAGACAGCGGTGGCCACAGCCACCGCACCGCGTGCCTCGGCCATCCGCTGTTCGGCGATGCGGTCCGCCGCCGCAGCTGGCGGAATCCCGTCCGACTTCGCACGTGCGAATATTGCCAGCGTGGTGTCGAAGATCTTGGTCGCCTTCACCTTGCAGCGGTCGAAGTCGAAGCCGTGCAGCTCGTCCGCGACCTGGATGACACCTCCGGCGTTCACCACGTAGTCCGGGGCGTAGAGGATGCCGCGGTCCGCGAGGTCCTTCTCCACCCCGGCGTGCGCGAGCTGGTTGTTGGCCGCGCCGCACACCACCTTGGCCGTCAGCGCGGGCACGGTCTCGTCGTTCAGGGCGCCGCCGAGCGCACAGGGAGCGTAGATGTCCAGGCCTTCGACCCGGATCAGCGCCTCGGTGCCGTCGACCGCGGTGACCTTGCCCGGGTGGCGGTCCAGGATGCGGCGCACCGATTCCTCGCGGACGTCGGTGATCACGACCTCCGCCCCGTCCTCAAGGAGGTGCTCCACGAGGTAGTGGCCCACCTTGCCGACCCCCACGACGCCCACCTTCCGACCGCGCAGGGTCGGGTCGCCCCACAGGTGCTGGGCGGAGGCCCGCATGCCCTGGAAGACGCCGTAGGCGGTGAGTACCGATGAGTCGCCCGCCCCGCCGTTCTCCGGGGAGCGGCCGGTCGCCCAGCGCGTCTCGCGGGCGACCACGTCCATGTCCGAGACATAGGTGCCGACGTCGCAGGCGGTCACATAGCGCCCGCCCAGGGACTCCACGAACCGACCGTAGGCCAGCAGGAGTTCCTCGCTCTTGAGCTGCTCCGGGTCGCCGATGATCACGGCCTTGCCGCCGCCGTGGTCGAGGCCGGCGAGGGCGTTCTTGTAGGACATCCCGCGCGACAGGTTGAGCGCGTCCTGCACGGCCTCCTCGTCGGAGGCGTAGGCGTGGAAGCGGGTGCCGCCGAGGGCCGGACCCAGGGCGGTGGAGTGGACGGCGATGACGGCCTTGAGGCCACTGGCTCGGTCCTGGCACAGCACGACTTGCTCGTGACCGCCCTGCTCCGTGCGGAACAGGGTGTGCAGGACGCCGTCGGTCATTTCGGTCACGGTGGTGACTCCCATGGATAGATGCGGCGAAGGGCCCTCCTGTGGGTGGGGAGGGCTGTGTCGTGGAGCAGCGTAAGACCTCCTGGGCCACCTCAGGGAGCCAGTAGCGGGGATCACCCTCTCCCGGAGTACCCCGCAGGGTCGAGGGGGAGAGTCCACATCGTGACCGACCCTTCCCCGGCGGGCCCCGCCGCCGCGCTGACCGTCCCGTACGCGACCTATTTGCGGGTGTACGAGCCCCTGGTGGCCTTCGCGGAACCGGAGCGCTCTCACTGGGCCCGGTACGGCGCCCGTAGCGACATTCCCACCTACCAGGACGAACTGCGCCGCTCTCTCGCGGGTTTGCTGTCGTTTCCGCCCGTGGCGGTGCCGGCGAAGGAGAGTGCCGACGCCTTCGTCGCGGAATGGAACGGGGTGCTGGTGGTGTGCCCCTGGCGGACCCGGTTGCGCGGCTGGCTGGCCCTGGAGGAGTTGGCGACGCAGTTCCCCGCACCGGTGTTGGACGCGGCGCTGCCGCCGGTGGTGCGGCAGCAGGCGGTCGCCGACTACGAGCAGTGGCGCGAGCGCAATCCCGATGCGCGGCCCTGGATCCGCTCCGCGGCGTGGCAGGTGCCGCTGCGCTGGTTCGTGCTCTTCTCCGACGAGGAGCGGAGGTACGAGGAGGGTGTGCTGCTGCGCTACCGGACGCCGATGGTGCAGGCCCGGCGACGGGTGGCCCGCGCATTGCGGACGTTGCGGGCCGCCGAGGGGCAGGAGTTGCTGGTCGAGGGGCTGGTGGAGGTCGGCCGGTGGCTGGAGGAGTTCCATCCACGGGCGCTCGTGGAGCTGGACTACGGGGGGCTGGTCCATGCGCTCGCTCGGGAGCAGCTCGCGGCGGACCATTCGGCGGGGGATCTCGCGGCCGGCCTGGGGGCGCTGGCGGCCGGTGACTCCCGGGTGGCCCAGGAGGCGTGGGAGGGCTTGGCGGAACGTTGGCGGTTGGTGCGTGAGCGGCTCTTCGCGAACTGAGACAGGTGTGGCGCGGTGAGCTTTTCGCGAACGGATCTTGTGGTTGAGCCAGATTTCAGTAAGGGTCAGGACTTCGGGCCGGGACCTACGTCCTGATCCGGGCCTTTGGCTCAAGGGTGATGGAACGCACTAACTGCACCCTTGCGCCGTTCCCCTACCCTCGTGCCAAAATAGGACAAGGAGTCCGGGGAGGGTTCCTTCCGTCCAACTATGGGCGGAATGCTCAGCATTACACGCTATGGGGGGTCTGAGGGCTCCTGATCGCTCTGTGACTGATCGTTACGGTGGGGTGACTGTCCGCTATGGGATGGTCCATCGTCTTCCGTGCCTGATGAACACCTCAGAGGGCAATTCCATCGGTTTGGCCGACGAGGCTGGACAGATGGTGTAGTTGTAGTGCCGAGGACAAGCCGTTCGTCCTATAACCGACTCGGCCCGCGTCTGCCATTTCGGGCAACGCGGGCCAAGGTGCAGAATTTAGAGGAAAGAACCGAGATTGGTTCGGTTCTCCCGAGGAGGCCGCTCATGACCGCTCGCACCCCTGATGCCGAGCCGCTGCTGACCCCGGCTGAGGTCGCCACGATGTTCCGCGTGGACCCGAAGACGGTCACCCGCTGGGCAAAGGCAGGCAAGCTCACGTCCATCCGCACCCTTGGTGGACATCGCCGGTACCGCGAGGCGGAGGTTCGCGCCCTGCTTGCGGGAATTCCGCAGCAGCGCAGCGAGGCCTGAACCGCCGTATCGCTGTAACACCCTGCATTACCGGGCAATTGCCGGGTCCCCCAACCCGTTGACGCCCAACGGCTCCACACGACGGGAACCTGCCCCAACAGGCTCCGCCGCTCCGTATGTCAGGTGCGTAAGTCGTTCGATCGCGCTGGACTCCGCCGGGTCCAGCGCGATCTTTTTATGCGCTCTTCCTGCTGGTGAGGGGTGGGTGCCATTGCACATATTAAATTGAGCTGACCTAAGGGGCGGCTAAACGTGCATCTTTCAAAAACCCATTCGGTGACTCGCGTCACACGGGAATAGTATCCCTAACCCGGCAAATCACCCTTACGAGGGCGAGGGCTCCCAGGACCTTCACTCGACGGGTAGAACCGAGGGGCGCCCCTTACCGGCGCCCCTTACATGACGCGCTGTCACCAGGCCAACGCGTCGGAGCCCGTATCCCCAAGGGGATACGGGCTCCGATTGATGCGGTCCTGACGGGATTTGAACCCGCGGCCTCCACCTTGACAGGGTGGCGAGCACTCCAAACTGCTCCACAGGACCAGGTTTTGCGGCCGTTTGGCGCGGCTGCGAGACAGACTCTACAGGAGGTCAGGGGGTGCGGTCGAACCCGGCTCGATCATGAGTCGCTCAGCTCCCGACCACCGCGTCGATGGCCTTCACGATGCGCTTGTCCGAGACGGGATAGGCCGTCCCCAAGGCGTGCGCGAAGTAGCTGACCCGCAGTTCCTCGATCATCCAGCGGATGTCGGTCACCGCACGGGGGACCGGTCGCCCCGCGGGAAGCTGTTCCAGCAACCAGGCGTACTCGTCCTGCATCTCGTGGACCTTCGCCATCCGGGTGCTGTCCCGCTGCACCCCGGTGGGCATCTGCTGGAGCCGCCGGTCAGCGGCTACCAGATACCGCATCAGGTCCGGCAGCCGCCGCAGCCCGGTCAGGGTGACGAAGCCGGTCGGCACCAGGGCCGCCAACTGCGTCCTGATGTCCTGGACGTTCGCGGCCAGGGTGGGGCTGCCGGTTGCCTTCAGGCGCCGCTCACAGGCCTGCCAGGCGGCCAGGACCTGCTCCACCTGGCCGACCGTCCGCACGGTGACGTCCACCAGATCGGCCCGCACCCTGTCGTACAGCTTGCGGAAGCCCTCCTCGTCCCAGGCCGGCCCGCCGTGGTCGGCGATGAGCCTGTCCGCGGCTGCCGTCGCGCAGTCCTCGAACAGGGCCTGGACGGAGCCGTGCGGATTGCGGGAGAGCGCCAGCTTCTGCTGGTTGCTGAGCCGGTCGGAGGCGAACTTGGCCGGGCTCACCGGGATGTTCATCATGATCAGCTTGCGAGTGCCCCGCCACATCGCCTGCTGCTGTTCCGCCTCGGTGTCGAAGAGCCGGACGGCCACGCTGGCTCCCTCGTCCACCAGCGCCGGATAGGCCTTGACCGGCTGGCCGGCGCGTCGGGTCTCGAAGACCTTCGACAGGCTGCCGATGGTCCAGTCCGTCAGCCCCGTCCGTTCCACGGACGCGCCGCCGGCGCGCTCCGCGGTGGCCGCGGCGGCCTTGGACAGGGCCTGGCGGGCTTTGGGCTTCAGACGCAGCCGCAGCGCTTCGAGGTCCTTGTCCTCAGCGATCTTGCGGCGCCGCTCGTCGACGATACGAAAGGTGACCTTCAGATGGTCCGGCACCTTCGACAGATCGAAGTCCTCGGCCGCCACGGCAACGCCCACCATCCGCTTCAGCTCCCGCGCCAGCGTGAGAGGCAGCGGCTCCTGCAACGGCACCGCGGTGTCCAGGAAGCGGCCCGCGAAGTTGGGCGCGGGGACGTAGTGGCGGCGGATCGGCTTGGGCAACGAACGGATCAGCTCGGTGACCACCTCCGCCCGAAGCCCCGGGATCTGCCAGTCGAAGCCCTCTTCGGTGACCTGGTTGAGCACCTGGAGGGGGATGTGGACGGTGACGCCGTCCGCGTCCGCTCCCGGCTCGAACTGGTAGGTGACACGGAACTTCAACTGGCCCTGTCGCCAGGAGTCGGGGTAGTCGTCCTTGGTGACGCCCGCGGCCTTCTCGGTGATGAGCATCTCGCGCTCGAAGTCGAGGAACTCCGGTTCCTCATGACGCTTGTGCTTCCACCAGGAGTCGAAATGAGCACCGGACACGACGTGTTCGGGCACCCGCTGGTCATAGAAGTCGAAGAGCGTCTCGTCGTCCACCAGGATGTCCCGCCGGCGGGCACGGTGCTCCAGCTCCTCGACCTCGGTGAGCAGCCGACGGTTGTCCGCGAAGAACTTGTGGTGGGTGCGCCAGTCGCCCTCCACCAAGGCGTTGCGGATGAACAGGTCCCGGGAGACCTCCGCGTCGATCCGACCGTAGTTGACCTTCCGCTGGGCCACGATCGGCACCCCGTAGAGCGTCACCCGCTCGTAGGCCATCACCGCCGCCTGGTCCTTCTCCCAGTGCGGCTCGCTGTACGTCCGCTTGACCAGGTGCTGGGCCAGCGGCTCGATCCACTCGGGCTCCACCTTGGCGTTGACCCGTGCCCAGAGCCTGGAGGTCTCCACCAACTCGGCAGACATCACGAACCTCGGCTGTTTCTTGAACAGCGCCGAACCCGGGAAGACCGCGAACTTCGCCGATCGTGCCCCCAGGTACTCGTTCTTCTCCGTGTCCTTCAAGCCGATGTGCGACAGCAGGCCGGCCAGCAGCGAGACGTGGATGTGCTGCTCGGGCGCGTCCGTGTCATTGGGTTCGATGCCCATCGACTTGGCGACCGTGCGCAGCTGGGCGTAGATGTCCTGCCACTCCCGGATCCGCAGGAAGTTCAGGTACTCCTGCTTGCACATCCGGCGGAAGCTGGACGAACCGCGTTCGCGCTGCTGCTCGCGCACGTACCGCCACAGGTTGAGGAAGGCGAGGAAGTCGCTGGTCTCGTCCTTGAAACGGGCGTGCTGCTGGTCCGCCTGCTGTTGTTTGTCCGAGGGCCGCTCGCGGGGGTCCTGGATGGACAGGGCGGCTGCGATCACCATGACCTCGCGGACACAGTTGTTCTTCTCCGCCTCGATGACCATCCGGGCCAGCCGCGGGTCCACCGGCAGCTGGGACAGCTTGCGACCCAGCGGGGTGAGCCGCTGCCCCTGCCCGGCGGGCCGCGCGCCCTTCGCTGCCGGGGCGGCCTTTTGGGCCGTCTCCAGTGCGCCGAGCTCCTGGAGCAACTGGACGCCGTCGCGGATGTTGCGGTGGTCCGGCGGGTCAATGAACGGGAAGCGCTCGATCTCACCGAGGCCCGCTGCGGTCATCTGGAGGATCACCGATGCCAGGTTGGTCCGCAGGATCTCGGCGTCGGTGAACTCCGGGCGGGCGTTGAAGTCGTCCTCCGAGTAGAGCCGGATGCAGATGCCGTCCGAGGTGCGACCACAGCGCCCCTTGCGCTGGTTGGCGCTGGCCTGCGAGATCCGCTCGATCGGCAGCCGCTGCACCTTGGTGCGGTGGCTGTAGCGCGAGATCCGCGCCGTGCCGGGGTCGATGACGTACTTGATGCCCGGCACCGTCAGGGAGGTCTCGGCCACGTTGGTGGCCAGCACGATCCGGCGGCCCGTGTGCGTCTGGAAGACCCGGTGTTGCTCGGCGTGCGAGAGCCGTGCGTACAGCGGCAGGACCTCGGTGCGCTCCAGGTCGGCCCCGGCGGCCCGGGAGGGCTTCAACTTCTCCAAAGCGTCGGCGGTGTCGCGGATCTCCCGCTCGCCGGAGAGGAAGACCAGGATGTCCCCGGGCCCTTCCCGCCGCAGCTCCTGCACCGCATCGCAGATCGCGGTGATCTGGTCCCGGTCGGAGTCTTGTGCGTCCTCTTCCAGGAGCGGGCGGTAGCGGACCTCGACGGGGTAGGTACGGCCGCTGACCTCGACGATCGGCGCATCGCCGAAGTGACGGGAGAAGCGCTCGGGATCGATGGTCGCGGAGGTGATCACCACCTTCAGGTCCGGTCGCTTCGGCAGCAACTGGGCCAGGTAGCCGAGCAGGAAGTCGATGTTCAGGGACCGCTCGTGAGCCTCGTCGATGATGATCGTGTCGTAGGCCCGCAGCTCGCGGTCGGTCTGGATCTCGGCGAGCAGGATGCCGTCAGTCATCAGCTTCACCTGGGTGGCGTCCTGGTCCACCTGGTCGGTGAAGCGGACCTTCCAGCCCACCGCCCCGCCCAGCGGGGTCTTCAACTCCTGCGCGATGCGCTCGGCGACCGTGCGCGCGGCGAGCCGGCGCGGCTGGGTGTGCCCGATCATGCCGCGCACACCACGACCCAGGTCCATGCAGATCTTCGGGATCTGGGTGGTCTTGCCGGAACCGGTCTCGCCAGCGACGATCACCACCTGGTGATCCCGTATCGCCTCGGCGATCTCGTCCTTCTTCTGGCTGACCGGGAGGGACTCCGGGTAGGTCACCTCGGGCCGGGCCGCGGCACGCCGGGCCAGCCGCTCGGCGGCCTTCGTGGCCTCCGCGGCGATCTCGTCGAGGACGGCCTGCTTCGCCTCGGGTTTACGGATGCGCCGCGCCCCCTCCAGCCGGCGGCCGAGGCGGTGCGCGTCGCGGAGTGAGATCTCCCCGAGCAGGGTCTGCAGGGCGGCGAAAGAAGTAGACATACCTGATTGAGGATCTCACCCGTGGGGCGTGGGTGGCGAACCCATTTCTGATCACGGGTCGTACCATTTCGGGACGATGTCCTCACCTCAGAAGCACCCCAAGACCTCTGGCCGGCCCAAGAAGGGCGCCTCCGGCACCTCCGCGGCCAAGCCCCTGCTGGTCGGCGCCGGCATCGCGGTGGCCGCCGTACTGCTCGGGCTCGCCTCCTACCAGGCGACCGCGCCCGAGCGGTCCACCGAGTCCGGCGCGACTTCGGTGGCGCAGCGCGAGCAGCCCACCGACGCCCAGCGGGAGCTGAGTGCGCTGGCCCGACGGGACTCCGGCGATCCGATGGCCCGCGGTCGGGTCGACGCCCCGGTCGTGCTGATCGAGTACGCCGATTTCCGATGCGGCTACTGCGGGAAGTTCGCCCGTGACACGGCGCCGCAGCTGGTGGAGAAGTACGTGGAGAACGGCACCCTGCGCATCGAATGGCGCAACTACCCGATCTTCGGAGCCGAGTCCGAGGCCGCCGCCAAGGCCGCCTGGGCGGCCGGCCGGCAGGGCCGGTTCTGGGAGTTCCACCGGGCGGCCTTCGCGGAGGACGCCAAGGAGAAGGGCTTCGGGGAACGGCGCCTGCTGGAACTGGCCGGCGAAGCAGGGGTGGCGGACCTCGCACGCTTCAAGAAGGACCTGGGGAGCACGGCGGCCGAGCAGGCGCTGGCCCGCGACACCGGGGAAGGCAATCGGATCGGCGTCACCTCAACCCCGTCCTTCCTGGTCAACGGCCAGCCCCTGGCGGGCGCCCAGCCGCTGGCCGCATTCGAGCGGGCCATAGGTGCGGCGAAGGCGGCGGCCGGAGCCGCCGCCGCGAAGTGAGCCACCGGCGATGACCGACATCGGATACCTGGCCGCCTTCCTCGGAGGTCTCCTCGCGCTGCTCAGCCCGTGCAGCGCCCTGCTGCTCCCGGCCTTCTTCGCCTACTCGATCGACTCCGCCTCCCGGCTGCTGGCCCGTACCGGGATCTTCTACCTGGGGCTGGCGAGCACCCTGGTGCCGCTCGGCGCGGCGGGTTCCTACGCGGGGCGGTTCTTCAACGGCCACCGCGAGGAACTGGTCCTCGTCGGCGGCTGGCTGATCATCGGGCTCGGTGCGGCCCAGATCCTGGGCCTGGGCTTCACCTCCCGCCGGATCGCGGAGATCTCCGGTCGCATCCGCCCGACCACGGCCGTGTCCGTCTACGCCCTGGGGGCGGTCTACGGACTCGCCGGCTTCTGCGCCGGACCGATCCTGGGCAGCGTCTTGACGGTGGCCGCGGTCAGCGGCAGCCCGGTGTACGGAGGGGCCCTGCTGGCGGTCTACGCACTGGGGATGGCCGTGCCGCTGTTCTTGCTGGCGCTGCTCTGGGAACGTCTGCAGTTGGGGCGGCGCGCCTGGCTGCGCGGCCGGGGCTTCACCCTCGGGCGGCTGCGGCTGCACACCACCTCGATGCTCTCCGGCGCGTTCTTCGTCCTGCTCGGTGGGCTGTTCCTGGCGTACGACGGGGCGAGTGCGCTGCCCGGACTGCTGGACGTGGACGATTCGTTCACCGTGGAGGAGCGGGTCCGGGCGATCGCGGACGCGGTGCCCGACTGGGCCTCGCTCGGATCCGTGGCGCTGCTCGCCCTCGCAGTCGGCTGGGCGCAGTGGCGGCGGGCGTCCCGTGCCGGTGACGCCGACGGGTGAGCGTCCGGCGCCCGCGCGGTGAGCCGTTTGTAGCGGGCCTGGAGGTAGGTGTCCTTGGTGCGTAAGGCGCCGAGGGCGGCGATGCCCAGGGCTCCTTTGACACGGGGGTTGCCGGGGCGGACCTTGGTGATCCTGGTCCGGCCGAGGAGTGGTGGCCGGGGCAGACTCCGGCCCAGGAGGCGAGGTGCTTGTCGCTTGCGAAGCGGCTCATGTCGCCACTGGTCTCCGCGACGATCACTTCGGCGACCGCCTGGTTGATTCCGGGGCTGTCGTCGAGGAGGCCCAGGACGGGACGAAAGGGCGACATCGCCTCCTCGATCCGCTCGTTCAGGCCACTACTGGACCGGGAACCACTCCATGAGTCCCTTGGCGATGACGGGTACGTCGAGAAGGTCCTGGGCGACGGCCTCGACGAAAGGGCCCGCTTCCTCGGCGGGCGGGACCGGATGCCCGGCGGGCAGGCCGTTGACGCGCAGGAAGAAGCGCATGGTGAGCCAGGCGTTGCGCTCGTTGCCGTCGATCAGCGCGTGGTTGCGGGCGAGGGCATGCAGCAGCGCCGCCGCCTTCTCGTGGAGCGTGGGGTACAGCACGGCGCCGAACACGTTGGTGCGTGGTCGCTCGGTGGCCGAGACGAGCAAGCCAATGTCACGCACGATGTAGCCGGTACCGTTGATCTTGGCTGCGATAGCCAGGATCTCGTCCGACTGGACGTAGCGGACTTCGCTCACTTGAGGTATTCCAGGATCTCCGAGTCAGGGTCCGTCAACTCGGCCAGGATGTCGTGCACGTTGAGTTCGGCGCGGGCCTCGGCGTCGCGGATCGCTTCGATGGCGAGCGTCTGCTTGCTGCGGCCGGTGCGCTCGGCGCGCGCGGTGAGCTTTGCGTCGAGGTCGTCCGGGAGCCGGAGTGCCATCGCCACACCCGCACGATACCGCTCAGGTATCAGGTGTCGCTGTCCTCGGTGGACAGGTGTTCTATCCGCGGGGGCGCGAGAACGCCGGGTGGCGTGGTGCAGTACGACTCTCGCGCGGGAGCGGGCGGGGCTCGACGCTCCGGAACCGCAGCGTTCCGGTGCCGACATGTCAGCACCGTGGCAGCGCACAAGGCCTTTGGGGGCCGATTGCGGTCAGGGGTGTCTTCGCCGGGGCCCACGACGAGAACGTCCCGGACGGCATGCCGTCCGGGACGTTCTCAAGGTGGTGGCTGGGGCCGGGGTCGAACCGGCGACCTATCGCTTTTCAGGCGATCGCTCGTACCAACTGAGCTACCCAGCCTGGGAACTCACCGCGAAGGTGAGAGGGCGAAGCTCTGATGAGCTTCAGCGGTCCTGACGGGATTTGAACCCGCGGCCTCCACCTTGACAGGGTGGCGAGCACTCCAAACTGCTCCACAGGACCAAGCATTGTGCGAGACGAGTCTCGCACAAGGTAAAGCGTGCCCCCAACGGGATTCGAACCCGTGCTACCGCCTTGAAAGGGCGGCGTCCTGGGCCACTAGACGATGAGGGCTAAGGGCCCACCTGCGCGCTTCTCAGCGCGTCGGGGACGTGAGAAGCATATGGGATGCGGGGAGCTATCGCCAAAACGGTTTCCTGTGGTGCGACGGCGGTCGGGTGCTGGGCGTGGCGGGGCGGGGTTCGGCGAGCCGGTGGCCGAGGCCGCGGGCCGGATTCCGGCCGAACCGAGAGGACTGGTCAACCACGTGGCGGTGTTCGTCGGAGACGAGCCGCCGGTGAAGGGACCCTGGCTCCTCGGACTCGGCGCGCGGGCTCCCGGGGCGGTGCCGGGCGAGCGGCAGGCTCCGGAGGTCAGCCCCAGCCCAGTTCGTGAAGCCGCTCGTCGTCGATGCCGAAGTGGTGGGCGATCTCGTGGACCACGGTCACGGCAACCTCGTGGACCACGTCCTCCGGGCCCTCGCACATCCGGAGCGTCGGCCCCATGTAGATCGAGATCCGGTCGGGGAGGACCCCCGCGTACCACTCGCCCCGTTCGGTGAGGGGGGTCCCCTCGTAGAGGCCGAGGAGCTCGGGGTCGTGGGCGGGCGGTTCGTCCTCTACGAACACGGCCACGTTGTCCATGATCCGCGTCAGCTCGGGTGGGATCGTGTCCAGCGCATCGGACACCAGTTCCTCGAAGGCTTCTCGCGTCATTTCCAGCACAGGGCCATTGTCCGTGACGACCACCACTCCCGTTGGGCCCGGGCGCGCGGGAGCGCGGCCCGGGCCGGTCGCGGGTCCGCTTCCTCAAGGGCAGGTGCCCCGGGAAGCGGGATCCGTGGTCACAAGATCGCGCGCCGGACGGCCGGGGCGCGCGAGAATGGCTCCCGTGGTGACATGCAGACCTTCCCCCACCCCGCTGATAAGCCCGGGCCCGGGGCCGGACGAGGTAGCTCACGGGTCGTCCCGCGCACCCGAGACCACCCACGGCTCCGGGACCGCTGCCGACCGGCTGCCCGCCCTGGTGCGCGGGTGAACCGGCCGGATGCCCGGCCGGAGGGCGTCCGACAGGACCGGGCGGAAGCGATCGACCCCGATGTGGATCTGCACGTACCGGCGCAGCGCGCCGAGACCGGCGGTTCGGCGCGCTGGTTGCTGCTGGGCGCCTGTTCGGCGGGGGGAGCGATCGGAGCGGCGGCTCGCTACGGGGCCACGCTGTGGTGGCCGAGCACGCCGGGCGACTTCCCCTGGTCGGTCCTCTGGGTCAACGTCACCGGCTGCGCCCTGATCGGAGTGTTGATGGTGCTCGTGAGCGAGGGGGGTCGTACGGCGCACCACCTGGTGCGGCCCTTCCTCGGCGTGGGCGTCCTCGGTGGCTTCACGACCTTCTCGACGTATGCGGTGGGCTTCTCCGCGCTGCTGGACCGGGGGGAGCCGGCGACGGCGCTCGGGTACGCCGCCGCGACACTGCTCGGCGCCCTGGCGGCGGTGTGGGCGGGTGCGGCGCTGACCCGGGCGCTGCTCGCCGGCCGGACGGGGGACCGGTGAACTGGTTCCTGGTGGCCCTCGGCGGCGCGGTGGGGGCTCCCCTGCGGTACCTGGTGGACCGGTCGGTCCAAACCCGGCACGACTCGGTCTTCCCTTGGGGAACCTTCACGGTCAATGCGTCCGGCTCGCTCCTGCTGGGCGTGCTCACCGGCGCGGTGGCTGCCGGGGCGGTGCCCTCGGGGGTGCAACTCCTGCTGGGTACCGGGCTCTGCGGAGCCTTGACCACCTATTCCACCTTCTCCTACGAGACGTTGAGGCTGGCGGAGCGGGGTTGGACCTTCCTCGCCGTGGCGAACGTGCTCGCCTCGGTACTGATCGCGCTCGGCGCGGTGCATCTGGGGTGGACGCTCACGGAGGGACTGTTGTGACGGTGGCTTCGGAGAACTGAGGCCGTACGCGTGTCCCTAACGGGGCAACAGGAGTTGGGAATGTTGACCCCGCTCGTCGCGGGCCCCGTCCCGCTCCCCGGTCCAGCCGGGGGACCCCCTGGAGGTGCCTTCTGTGCGCCCGTTCTCCGTCCCCGTCCGTAGGGCTGTTCCGGACCGTGTGACCCGACCGGTCCGGATGGCCGTCGCCGCGCTCGCCGTGGCCGCGTCCGCCGGCTGTATGAGCGTGAGTGACGACGGGGCGGGGCCGGAGCCGTCCGCGTCCGTCGGGAAGCGGGAGGCTGCTGCCGACTCGGTCGGCTCGGGGGCCGTGGGGGGCGGCGGCCGGGCGGGGACGCAGGGTGAGGTCGGGAGGGTCGTCGACGACGGCAAGAAGGGCGCCGAGGGCGAGTCGGAGGCGGATGCGGAGGAAGACGGGGCCGGCCAGCCCGGCCCGTCGGCGAGCCCCAAGGCATCCACGGGCCCCTCGGGTGCTCCGAGCCCTGGCGGCGGGATGCCGAGCGGTCCTGGTCCTCGTCCGCCCGCGCCGGAGCCGGGGGGTGGCGGGTCCAGTACGCCGGCCCCGTCGCCCAAGCCGCCGAACCCGAGCCCGAGCACGGTTCCGGAGCCCTCTGCGCCGCCGCAGCCCTCGGCCTCCCCGGAGCCGTCCACGGCTCCGGAACCGGCAGAACCGGAATCGGAGGTCTAGGTGTTTTCGCAGGTGGGAGGGGGGCATCCGGAGGTCGTTTGCCAGGAGGGGGGGAGGGTGCGTATGGTAGTAGATCGTTTGATCCTATTTGCCAGGACCCTCGTCGGCAGAGTGCCGTAAATGAGGGCCGAGTGGCGCGTTCTCTCCCTTGCCGTGGCTGACCGCATTGAGGCGGTCGATTTGCGAATTTTTGCGAAAACACGGAGTTGACGGGCGCGTGCCGAGACTCCGGAAGGTTTCGCATTTCGCATGTCCATTTCCAGTTCTGACCGTTCCGTCATGCCCGAGAGCGACCTCGTCGAGGCCGTAGAGGCCATCGAGACTGAGGCCCTTGAGGCCGACCTCGCCGCCGACCTCGACACCGAGGACGCGGCAACCGACGCCGAGCCCACCCTCTCCTTCGGCGACCTCGGGCTCCCCGAGGGCGTCGTCCGCAAGCTCGCCCAGAACGGCGTGACCAGCCCCTTCCCGATCCAGGCCGCGACCATCCCGGACGCCCTGGCCGGCAAGGACATCCTCGGCCGAGGCCGTACCGGCTCCGGCAAGACCCTCTCCTTCGGCCTTCCGCTGCTCGCCACCCTGGCCGGCGGACACACCGAGAAGAAGAAGCCCCGCGGCGTCATCCTCACCCCGACCCGCGAGCTCGCCATGCAGGTGGCGGACGCCCTCCAGCCGTACGGCGACGTGCTCGGCCTCAAGATGAAGGTCGTCTGTGGCGGCACCTCGATGGGCAACCAGATCTACGCCCTGGAGCGTGGCGTCGACGTCCTGGTGGCCACCCCGGGACGACTGCGCGATGTCATCAACCGCGGTGCCTGCTCGCTGGAGCAGGTCAAGGTCGCCGTTCTGGACGAGGCCGACCAGATGGCCGACCTGGGCTTCCTGCCTGAGGTCACCGAGCTCCTGGACCAGGTTCCCGCGGGCGGTCAACGTCTGCTGTTCTCCGCCACCCTGGAGAACGAGATCGACAGCCTGGTCAAGCGCTACCTGGTGAACCCGGTCACCCACGAGGTCGACCCCTCCGCCGGCGCGGTCACCACCATGACCCACCACGTCCTCGTCGTGAAGCCGAAGGACAAGGCCCCGGTCACCGCCGCGATCGCCGCCCGCAAGGGGCGCACGATCATCTTCGTCCGGACCCAGTTGGGTGCCGACCGGATTGCCGAGCAGCTGCGTGACGCCGGGGTCAAGGCCGACGCTCTGCACGGCGGCATGACCCAGGGCGCCCGTACCCGCACGCTCGCCGACTTCAAGGACGGCTACGTCAACGCGCTCGTCGCGACCGACGTCGCCGCCCGCGGCATCCACGTCGACGGCATCGACCTGGTCCTCAACGTGGACCCGGCCGGTGACCACAAGGACTACCTGCACCGCTCGGGCCGCACCGCCCGCGCCGGCAAGTCCGGCGTCGTGGTCTCCCTGGCCCTGCCGCACCAGCGCCGTCAGATCTTCCGCCTGATGGAGGACGCGGGCGTCGACGCCTCGCGCCACATCGTCGGTGGTGCTGGCGCCTTCGACCCCGAGGTCGCTGAGATCACCGGCGCCCGGTCGCTGACCGAGGTCCAGGCGGACAGCGCCAGCAACGCGGCCAAGCAGGCCGAGCGTGAGGTCGCCGAACTCACCAAGCAGCTGGAGCGCGTACAGCGCCGTGCCGGCGAACTCCGCGAGGAGGCCGAGCGCTTGGTCGCCCGCGCCGCCCGCGAGCGCGGTGACGACCCGGAGACCGCCGTCGCCGAGGCCGCCGAGGCCGACGCGGCGGAGGTCGCCGCTGCTCTCGCCGTTGCCGCCGAGCCGGCACCGGCTGCGGAGCGTCGTGACGAGCGCGGCAACTACGAGCGTCGCGACCGGGGCGGTTTCAACCGTGACCGTCGTGATGACCGCGGTGGTTTCAACCGCGATCGTGATGACCGTGGTGGTCGTTCTTTCGAGCGTCGTGATGACCGTGGCGACCGGGGCGGTTTCAACCGTGACCGTCGTGATGACCGCGGTGGTTTCAACCGCGATCGTGATGACCGTGGTGGTCGTTCTTTCGAGCGTCGTGATGACCGTGGCGACCGGGGCGGTTTCAACCGTGACCGTCGTGATGACCGCGGTGGTTTCAACCGTGACCGTGATGACCGTGGTGGTTTCAACCGTGACCGTGATGACCGTGGTGGTCGTTCTTTCGAGCGTCGTGAGCACCGTGGCGCCGCTGACCGTCCGTTCAACCGCGAACGCCGCGATGACCGCCCGGCCGGCGGTCACCGCTCCGGTGGCGCGGGCGACCGTCCCTACGGCCGCCGTGACGACCACCGTGGGGGTGCCGGCTCGGGCTCCTTCGGTGGCCGCCGCGACGACAAGCCGCGCTGGAAGCGCAACGGCTGACGGCACCTCCTGACGCCCTGACAGGGCCCGTACGACAGTTCGCTGCCGTACGGGCCCTGTCAGCGTCTCGCCGCGGTTCGATAGGATCCGGTGAGTCAGCCGGGACGTCACGCGCAGCGCGTCCAGCCCGGCGACGGCTGGTGGGAGGGCCGACCTTCCCACCACTCGGGTGTGGCACGCCGACACCCCGCCGCGCATGGGAGTCCCATACCCGATCGGCTTGGCGGCTCGGTGCGGCTATGCTCGGGGGTGTTGTGCCAAGGGCCATTAGCTCAATTGGCAGAGCAGCGGACTTTTAATCCGTTGGTTGTCGGTTCGAGTCCGACATGGCCTACTGCTCGCGAGGTAGAGGAACCTTCCTCTGACCTGCGCCTTAGCGCCCCATCCGACTTCTTAGGGTGGGGCGCTTTGCTGTGCCCGGGGCGCCCGGTGGCCTGATGTGAGCCCGAGGTGAGCCCGGCGGTACGAACGGCCTGCCGAGGGACCAGCCTTACTGCGGCCTCGGCAGCCTTCCGAGCGACCTCGGGCAGGACGCTGGTGTACGTGTCCGAGGTGATGGTGATGGAGGAGTGGCCGAGCATCTCCTGTACGACCTTCATCTCGGCGCCGGCCGCGAGGGCGAGCGTCGCCGCGCCGTGGCGCAGGTCGTGCAGCCGGATCGGGGGCAGACCTGCCTCGGCAGCCAGCCGCCGGAACTGGTCGGTCACCCATGCCGGGTGGAGCCACTCGCCGTTCTCCTGCGTGAACACCCGGCCGGTGTCGACGTACGCCTCGCCCCACGCGAGGCGCTCCCGCATCTGCCGCTTGCGGTGCTTCGCGAGCACCTTCACCGTCTCGGAGTCGAGGGCGACCACGCGCTCGCCGCTGTCCGTCTTGGGCGCGGACTCCTCGACCTTCCAGCCGCGCTGTACGAGCTGAGTGGCGACGGTGAGCAGCCCGCCCCCGAGGTCAGTGTCTGTCCACTGCTGGCCGCATGCCTCGCCCCGGCGCAGGCCGCGGAAGGCGATCAGGTGGTACAGCGCGTAGAGGCGGTGCTTCGCCGCGCGGTCGAGGAACGCGCCCGTCTGCTCGGGCGTCCAGACCATGACGGGCGACGGCTTGTCTCCCGTCCGCTTCCACTGGGCAATGCGCTCCTCGGTCCAGACGAGCGCCTTGGGCCGCTTACCGGTCTCCAGTTCGACATGTGACGCCGGGTTGAAGGTGATGAGCTGCTGCGCGATGGCATCGTTCAGGGCCGCACGCAGGGTCGCCCGAACGCGCTGTCGGGTCGCCGGCCCGGTGACCTTTCGGAACGGCTTCATCTCGGCGAGCTTGGCGCGTTCGGCGGCGATCCGCGCGCGCTCGGCGGGGAGTGGTCGCCCCGGTGTGGTCGGCTTGCTCAGCGCGACCTGCGCCCGCCGGTTGGCGTTCTCGACGAGGATCTCCTCGTTGTGCTCCTCGATCGAGTCGAACAGCTCGACCAGGTGGCCCACGTTCAGCCGGTCGAGGCGGTGCTGCCCGATGTACGGCTTCAAGTGGACGCGGATGTGCGACTCGTATCCGTCGAGGGTGGAATCGCGGCGCCGCTTGCCGGCGAGCCACTGGTCGAGCCAGTCGCCGACCGTCAGCCGAGCGGTGAGGGACTGGCCGGTACGGAACCGACGCTGCGTCTCCTCGTAGTCGGGTATGGCCTCTTTCTTGGAAGCGACCGTTTCGAGCAGGTCGCCGATGAGCAGGCGGCCGTCGGGGTCGTCATCCCCCGGGATGCCGAGGAGCGCCCGCAGCTTGTCGAGGTCGCTCTGCGCCTCGTTCTTCGTGGCGTAGCCCGAGCGGCGAAAGGTGCGGCGCTTGCCGTCCTTGTCGTTCGGCAGCTCTTGGCGGACGTTCCACAGGCCGTGGCGCTTCTGTGTGAGCTTGGGGCACGACTGCCCGTACTGCTTGCCCGTCTCCGGGTTGCGGCAGGCGCACCGTTTGAAGGTCGAGCCGGTCAATCCTTCTCCTCCCCCTCGCCGGACGGTTCGAGGAATGCCTCCTCGAACGCCCGGCTTGCCTCTTCGTAGGACTGCTTCGTCTCGCGGAGCTGAGCGAGGGATTCCTCGTACTCGCGTTCTGCGGCTTCCTTGCGCCGGAGCGCTTCCTCGGTGCGGAGTCGAGTGCTCAGGTAGAGCGAGAACGACACCCGGTACGTCGATTCGATCAGCGACTGTTCCGGGCTGTCCGCCTGGTTGCCGAGCAGCTCATTAACGGAGACGCCGAAGCACAGGGCCAGAGCGGCAGCCTCGTTGACGCGGACGGGGCGTGAACCGCCTTCCGTCTTCGCGACCGTTGTCTGGCGCCAGGAGAAACCGCTCCGGCTCATCATCGTCGCCACGTCTTCCTGCGACATGCCGCGTGCCGTACGGAGTGAGCGCAGGGCTTCGCCTAGTGCCTTCTCAGGCTCGTAGCCGTAGCCCCACATGGTGTCCGCCTGCTGACCCTGTTCATTCTCCACGGGAATGGACGCTACACCCTGGGTGGGGTTGACACCAGCCGATCTAGGGGATCATGCTCAGGGGGAATGAAGTACCCAACCCTCTGGAGGATGACTTGTATCCGCTCGAAGATCAGAACGTGAAGGGAATGGCGGCGGCCGAGTTGATGGCCCTGCCCGTCAGCTTCGACCTCGACACGGCGAACCGAGCCTTGGCCCTTGGCCGAACGACCGGGTACGCCCTGGCCAAGAACGGCGAGTACCCGGTGCGGGTCCTGCGCCTTGGGCGGCAGTACCGCGTCACTCGGTACGACCTGCTTCGCTTCCTCGGCTTTCAGAGCCAGGAGCCGACCGAGGCGGGTGCCGCGTGAGTAGCCCGGTGATCACTCCTCGCCGCTCGGCAGCCCTGCCGACGATGAGCTACCGCCTGCCCGTTTCGCACGGGTGGGCGGTGCTTCCTGACGCCACCAGGGAGTTGGGCGGGCTGACCCCGACACCCAACGGGTTCCGTGCGCGCCTCTTCATCGGGGGTGCGCGCGACATCGACGAGTACACCGCCCGGACGCTCGCCGCCGTACTGGCTCGCAGCGCGGGGTATCAGGTGCACGGCACCGACCCGGACGGGCTCGCTGCTGTCGTGGCCACCCTCGCCGCACTGCTGGGGCGGTGACGGTTTGACGACCCCGACCCCTGACCCGCTCCGCGTCGCCCTGTGGCTGGCCGCTCAGGGCTACGCGGTGCACCCGCTTGCCCCGGGTGCCAAGCTGCCCGTGCGCGGCTGCGACCGCTGTGCAGCCGGGACCAAGGAGCGTCCCAACCCTCATCACGCCCCGCATGATGGGCACGGCTGCGAGTGCATCGCCGCCGGCCGCCCCTGTCACGGTGTGCTCGCAGCGACCACCGACGCCGAGCGAATCGCCGCATGGTGGGCCCGGATGCCGTCCGCCGGCGTCGGCGTTGCCGCGGGTCCATCCGGCCTGGTGATCCTCGATGTGGACTGCCACGGCGGACAGCCTCCCGAGGAGCAGTCCGAGCTGCTCCCGGGCGTCGACCTACCCGAGGACGTTGCCCCCGGCAGCATCGCCGACGGCCGCGACACCCTCGCTCTGCTCGTCGAGGCGCGACGTGCGACGCTGCCCGGCTGCGGTCCGCAGACACTGACCGTGCTCACCCCTTCCGGCGGACTGCACTACTGGTTCCGTGCCCCGGCCGGTACGACATGGCGCCCGCTCGCCGGCGCACTGGGCTGGCAGCTCGACGTGCGCGCCGGTGCTTCGTACGCCGTGGCCCCGGGCACGGTCACCCGCGCCGGCACGTACACCGCGCTCGGTGACTGCCGCACGGTCGCCGAGTTGCCCGTCTGGCTGGCGCGCGACCTCGACCGCACCGGGCACCGGGTACGCCCCGAGCGGCCCCGCACGGTGCTGCCCTGGCGCTCCCGCCCCATGGGCAGCGGGTACGCCGCGGCTGCCGTCGAGGCCGAGCTGCGGACTGTCGCCGAGGCGCAGCCCGGCACTCGGAACGCCACGCTCAACCGCGCCTCCTTCAACCTCGGCACCCTCTGCGCGGCCGGCCGACTCGACCGCGGGCAACTCGTCGACGTACTGCTCGACGCGGCCCGGCACGGTGGGCTGTCCGACCGTGAGGCCGGGGCTGCGATTCGCTCCGGCCTCACCGCAGGCGAGCGGAACCCGCGCACGCACACCGGGGCCGCCGCATGATCCCTCCGGCCTTTGACCCGGTCGCCGCCGCCCGCTCGGTCGTCCCCTTCCCACGGGCGGAGCAGGGTGGGGAGCAGCCGCGTGCCGCGAAGCAGGAGAAGCAGCCCCCGCAGGCCGAGGTGCTGCGTGTCCTCGGGCAGAACCGCTTCCGGTACCTGCACCACAACGGCGCCCCGTACGCAGTCCCGTACGACGGGCCGGCCGTTGCCGTGCCGTTGCGCGCAGCAGCGCACACCGGAACCGGCAGCCTGCGGCAGCACCTCACCCGTATCTACGTCACCGAGTACGACCGCACGCCCTCGCAGACCGCACTCGCGGACGCCGTCGCCACGCTCGACGCGCTCGCCATGCGCGTGCCCGAGACTGAGCTGCACCTGCGCGTTGCTGCGGACCCCGAGGACACGGCGGTGTCTTGGCTCGACCTCGGCCGCCCCGACGGGGAGTCGGTCCGTATCGCCACGGACGGGTGGACCTTGACGTGCCCGGACCCCGAGGCGGGTCCGGTCTGGCGCCGCACCAAGCTGGTTCGGCCACTGCCCCGCCCCGACCGCCCGGCCGGCGGCTGGCGCGAGGGCATCGGCGAACTTTCCGCCCTGCTGCCCTTCACTCCCGAGACCCTGCCGCTCGCGATCGGCTGGCTCCTGGCTGCACTGCGCCCCGGTATGCCGCGCCCCATCGCGTACCTGACCGGTGAGCAGGGCACCGGCAAGAGCACCTCGGGCCAGATGCTCACCGGGATCATCGAAGGGGCCCGCGCGCCCCTGCGGCAGGCACCCGAGAACCTGCGCGACCTCGGCCCGACCACCGCGGCCGGATGGGTGCTCGCCCTCGACAACCTTTCGGGGCTGCCCGGCTGGTTGTCCGATGCCCTGTGCCGCATCGTCACCGGCGACGCGCAGGTGACCCGCGCCCTCTACACCGACGATGACGTGAACGTGCTCACTTACCAGCGGCCCGTACTACTGACCGGCATCGACCTCGGCGCGCTCCGCAACGACCTCGCCGAACGCATGATGCCGCTCGAACTCCAACCCATCCGCCGAGACCAGCGACGCACCGCGGGCGCACTGTGGGCCGCGTACGCGCAGGCGCACCCCCGCATCCTCGGAGCCCTGCTCGACCTAGCCGCCGAGGTATGGGCCGACCTCCCGCACGCCGCTGCCGATCTCACCGAGCGCCCGCGACTCGCCGACTTCGCCGAGCTGCTGCACGCGCTCGACCGGGTCACGGGCTGGCGCAGTCTCGCCGCGTTCAACGGGGCGCAGGACGCCTTGAACGACGCCGTCCTCGACGGCCACCCGGTCGCCGGCGCCCTCCGTGCCTGGACGGCCTCCCCGGCTTTCCCACCAGGCGGCTGGCAGGGCACTATGGGCGACCTTCACCGGCAACTCAGCAGCGACGGGCGAGGCTTTGCGGACGGCTGGCCCAAGACACCAGCCGTACTGAGCGCCCGCATCCGACAGGTCGCCCCGGCGCTCCGAGCCCGAGGCATCCACGTGGCGCGTACCTCGGGCAGCAACAAACACGGCAAGGTCTACGCCGTGACCTGCCACTCAACTGCCTAGCCACACGCCACACCGTGCTCCGGATCTCAGTGGTCGCGAAGCGCTTGCGTGGTGGAGGGAGGTGGACACTGACATGTACCGCACCCCAGATTTAAGACGTTCCACGTGGGGGCTGAGTGACTGAAGTGGAGCAGAGCGACTTGTGGTGTCACCAAAAGGGGCAGCTTCACTGAAAGTAACTCAGTGATTCTTCGAAAGAAAGTTCGATCTTCCCTTAAGTCTCGCGGGGTAACCCCCGGCTCCACTCGGATCGATCTCTTTCCTCAATAAGATCTTGGCCTGATTTAGTCTGCCGATAATGGCCAGCAAGGCGCTCTTGCTGGTCCGGCGGGCCAAATTTATGATCACCAACTTACGTCACTTAACTTCAATCTATTCGGTGACGGCTGAGGCGAGTGGTACTAGGCGGGGGCCGCGAGTGAGTCAGGGAAGCATCGATCCAACTGCTGGTATCTCCGAGATCGATGAGTCGCGACGGCAAGAGCACTACCGAGTCAGCGTAAAGATCTTTGATGAGATCGAGGACGATCTCCGGACGTCACGGACTCTTCAGAGGATCTATCTCCTGTGTCTGATGGGTGGAATCACTCTCACATTCCTCCTGGGCTACACGGTCATCGTTGGGCTGTGGAAGACCCAGCCGGTGTTCACCCGGTGGGCTGGCCTCATCATCGTCAACGGCCTCTGGATCGCCATGGGGTGGGCGCTCTGGAAGAATCGCAAGAAGCTCGTTGATCGAACCGGCGCGCTACGGAACGCTCTCCAGGACCGGCAGACTGCCGCCGCAATGCTTCCTCTTGACTCGCCCTCGGGGCTTCGCATCTATCGCGAAGCATCGCTGGATCTGATCGATCAGTATCGGAAATCAGCGAACAAGAACCGGCGTGTCCATAATTTCTTCCAGGGCATCATCATCACTGGGTCGATCATCACGTCCACGCTTGCTGCCATGAATGAGGGCAGTAGTCAAATTTTGCGGCTCTCGACAGCTGCTCTCAGTGCACTTGTCGGAATTTCTGCGGGAATCACTGGTTATTTTAAATTCCGCGAACGCGGATACAATCTCCAGTCGACGGCCGACGATATTGAGAAGCATTACAACGCGTCGCAGTTCATGCTCGATGAGTATGCCGGTCGGGATGATGAGCCGCCGCTTCCCGAGGCTGATCGACTCAGGATGTTCGCTCGCTACGTAGAGCGCTTGAAGGAAGAGCAGAGGAAGCGAGAGCTTCAGTTGGAGACCTCCAGCTCCGGGAGCGAAGAGCGTGCAGGCTGATGTTCCTTCGGTGCACTCCGGCAGAACTGCGTGCTGGATACGCGATGGAGCTAAGAACTGACGGTGACTTCACCGATGTCAGGTGTGGGTGGTTGGCGTTGCTTCCTAGAGACCCAAAATGAGGGCGCACAGTGCGAGATGGTTCCTCGCTCCACTTTGGCAGTGGAAGGCTCGCCGGCTCATCGCTGCTCACGGTGAGACCATGTCCCCAACCACCGCCTGGTGCTTAGTCGCGCTTGCGCGTGATCCCGGGTACATCCCGTTTGTGCAACACATCGTGGCGCAGCGGGCATCAGAGGAATCGATGCCGCCGGGAGTAGTCCTTGACTCGTGGCGAAACCTTGAACCGCGTGAGCAAAAGAGACGCAGCGCTTGGCTTAACCGCTATAGAGCCACGCCTCTCTACAGGCTGGGTGTGCCAGAGGAAGTCATCGCGTTAGCTGGCCTGCACGTAGTTGAGTGGCGGCTTCCTCCGGGCCAAGACATGGCCTCGCTCGTTGCCCAAAACCGCCCTCGTTCGTCAGGCGACGCCTCGTAAACCGGCCGCTCCAGCTGATCGATGGAAGGGCGGCCCGAACCAGCGCCGGCCCTTCCTAGACGTTTCCGTGTCCGGGGGACGCGCAGGGCACGACGGGGACGCACGTCAGCAGCAGGTCGTCCCCCTTTCGCCCTGTCGGATGCTGACCTGGGGCGATGTGTGGGACGCGGGGGACGACTCCACCCCTTCACTCCTCTGTCTTACTGAGAGAAGGAGAGAAGAAGGAGAGGGGATAGAACCAAGAGCGTCCCCC
This sequence comes from Streptomyces sp. NPDC006879, assembly GCF_042869595.1. Taxonomy (NCBI): domain Bacteria; kingdom Bacillati; phylum Actinomycetota; class Actinomycetes; order Kitasatosporales; family Streptomycetaceae; genus Streptomyces; species Streptomyces sp. NPDC006879. The sequence continues at coordinate 27,017 of NZ_JBIAGC010000013.1, read as the reverse complement.
TCGTCCCCGGCGTCCCCCGGTGTCATTGGTGTGTCCGACCGCGACCGGTCGCGTCTTGTGCGCGGGTGCGCGCGAATACCGCAGGGCACTGACAACGTCTCAAAGCTGTGCGGAACCGGTTCCCCCCGCCTCGCGCGCATAGGGGCTGGCTTAGGCTCGCGACCGGTCGAAGCACCCTCCGCGCGCGGGAGCACCGAGAAAGCAGGCCCGAAGGCGAGCCTTACGCCATGGCATACCCACGGTGAGCTGTCCAAGCTCGGGCGGCGGAGATAAGCGGAGCGCGGTGGGGGGCTGGGTCTGACTCCGCGCGGCTCTCCCATACGGCACACAGGGCCTGCGCGAACGCGGTGACGACCGAGGGCTCGGCGGCGCGGTAGGCCGGGACGGTTCGGGCGAGCGCCTCGGCTTGCTGGGGGGTGTGGCCGGCGTGGACGAGTCGAGGGATGACGAACGCTGTGTCTGCCCATGCCGGACCGGGGCAGGCCAGGGCCCAGTCGAGTACGCGGATGCCGTCATCGGTGGCCAACATGTTGAGCGGTGACACGTCGCTGTGGACGAGTACCCGGCCTTCAAGGTCAGGGGAACGGTCGGCCGGGAAGAATCCAACCCATCGGATGTGGAGCGGCTTCTTACGGACCTGCCCCGGCCACGGGGCCGCCGACATGGCTGTGAGCGCGTTGATCAGAGGGCCGAGGTCGGGTGATTCGGGGGCGAGGTCCGGGTGGGGGCCAGACACGTACTCGTATCCGGTGAGCAGCCATCCGCCGGCATCGACCTGCCAGAGCACCTGGGGGGCGAGGGGTGCGACGCGGGTGACGCGCGCCTCGTACTCGTACATCCACGCGGTCGGCTCGTCGCTGCGGGTGCCTTTGACGAACACGCGCCCGGTGGGGGTGTGCAGGGTGCAGGCGAGTCGGGACATGACGCCCGTCTCGGCCGTCTCGGCGTGCTCAACCGGGCCGGTGTAGGTCTCGACGGCGCTGCGGGCCTCGGGCGGGAGTTCAAGCCATGCGGTGCGATCCACCCGCGTGCTCCTCGTGCAGGAAAGGGGGCCGGTCCCCGGCTCGGCCACAGCGTGGCACAAGCAGAGGACCGGCCGCAGGCGGTGCGTCAGGCGTACTTGGGGCTGTTGTGGCAGTTGGCGTGGCACTGCGAGCAGTCGGCGAGGTCCAACTCGGGCCAGAACTCCATGTCGATCACGAACCCGGCCGCGACGATCGCCTCGACCGTCCGGGCGCGCAGGGCCTTGCCGCCGCCGTGCTCCTCCTTGTCGAGGAACCCGGGCTGGTGGTGGACGAACTTGCCGAGCGTCTGCCCGCAGAAGTCCTGGTAGGCCTGCGTGTGCAGCAGGAAGGCGTGCCAGAAGTCGTCGACGAGCGGGGACGGGCTGAGCGGGGTGTCGCTGTGTGCGCCGGCGGCGAGGAAGGCGAGCATCTGGCCGATGCCGCGCTCGGCCTGGTCGTCGCTGAGCTCGGGGAACTTGGCCTGCATGTTGGACGCGAGCTTCGCGCGCAACGTGGCGCCGATGAGAGTCCGGGCGTCGGTCGCGGGACGCTCCTGGATTACGGTCATGGTCCATGCCTCCTTGGTCAGTGGTGCCGGGACATGCGGTGTGGCGCCCCGCCCGCGCGGGGTCGTCCGCGTGGGCAGGGAGATCAGAGCGCCGGGATTCGAGCGTCCGGCGCGGCGAGTGCGGGCATGGCGCCGTGGCGTCCGAGCTCGGCGGTACCCGTGGCGGCCAGGGCGGTGAATCCCGCGACCGTGCCGAGGGCCCATATCCAGCTCAGGAGGAGCCCGAAGGGATCGCGAGCGGTGGCGCGGCGGTGAGCTGCGCGGCCCGACCTCACGCGGCAGCGTCCTTGGCCTGCTCGCGCTGCGCGATGATCCGCTGGAACTGGCAGGCGTACAGCTCCACCTGGTCGGGCGTGAGGACGAGCAGTGACTCGGCCGTTCCGCCGTCCTCGTAGTGGACGGATACTCGCAGGGCGCCCTGCTGCGCGCGGGAGTCGTAGAGGGCGTCCCGGTGCATCGGAGTGATGTGTGTGACCTGCGCCGGTACGGGACGCAGCGTCGTGCCGTCGGCAGGCGCCGTCCACTTGTCGCCGCCGCCGGGCGGGCTCAGGTGGTACGTGCCGGCGCCGACACCGGGGAGTGAGACCACGACGCCGATCTGTCCACCCTTGGCGGTGTCGCGGGCAAGATCGCCGAGCCGGGGGTAGAACGGGGCGGCAGTGCCTAACTCGCCGCCCTGAGAAGGGAGATGGGGAGTTGCTCGTCCTGTCATGCCCCAGAAGTTAGGGGCGCGTCAGGGGGTCAATATGAATCGGAGGAATACCGCCCTCATCCGTCGAGGTGGAAGCGGTCTGACATGCGGCGCAGCTTCTCGCGGGTGGCGATCCGCTCGGCGTAGACGATGCTGCGCAGGGTCGAGCGGGCGATCGGGTGGTTCCGTACGAGCTGCGGTGCGATCCGCTCGGCGGTCTCCAGCTCGGCGAGCGCATGGTCGCGGTTGCCGTCCCACAGCCACGCGCGGGCGAGATCCATGTGGTGGTGTCCCTGACGGGAGTTGGGGAGGGCCGCGACGAGCTCGGGCGCGGTGCCCCGGTTTATGGCGAGGGCCTTGCTCTGCTCACCCGTCTCCAGGGCCACGCTGATGGCGTGGATCTGGACGTTGCCGGGGGAGAACGTGACCGAGTGGCGATCGTAGACAGGTGGGTTGTGGTGGCCGGTCATGCGGCGGGCAGCGTCGCGTGCGTGGCCGATCCGCTCCTCGGCCTCGGACGGGCGGCCGGCGCGGGCCGCAGCTACGGCTGCGCGCAGGTGGAGCGTGCCCCACATTCGCAGTGCGAGGGGGTCGCCGAGCTCGTACTCGCGCTGCACGCTGGCGATGGCTTTGTCGGACAGGGTGAGCGAGTCGTCCCAGTCGGCGGTGGCCCACATGTCCCAGACGCGCATCCAGTCCGCGAGCGCGGGCATGACGGGGTCGGCAGACAGGCGAGCTGCCCATGCGGCGCGCTCGGCCGCCATGGCGACGAGCTCGGGGTGCCCGAGGGCGTGCGCGGCCGTGTGGGCGAACTTGCACGCCACGGCGTAGATCGCGAACGCTTCCTCGCGCTCGTGGCCGGTAGTGGCTTCGGCGAGGGCGCGCGCCTCGCGGAGCAGATCGGGCAGAGTCGCCAGGATCGCCGTGTTGGCTGCCGCGTCCCTCAGGCGGTGCAGGCGGGTCATTTCCCGCCACAGCTCGCCGGACGGGCGGGCAGCCCCGTCGAATACGGGCGTCAGGTCGTAGCGGCGCAGCTCGCGCAGGATGGAGGCGGCCGAGACCTGCCACTGATTCTCTGCGGGGCTGCTCGCGTACGGCCGGCCGATCAGGTCATTGGGATGCACGTGCAGCTCAGCGGCAACGAGGTTCAGCAGGCCGACGCGGTCCAGTTCGATCAGGCCGCGTTCCATCTTGGACACCCAACCCTGTGTCTTCCCCAGGGCAGCAGCGAGGTCGGCCTGCGGCATCCCGAGCCGCAGCCGCGCCCGCCGGACGCGACGGCCGATCTCCTCGGCTTCTTCCAACATCAGCGCACCCCCTGCATGTGGGCGACCGGCCTTGGCCGCTCAGCAGCACGGTACCGAGGCGGCAGGCCGAGTGTGAGGTGTCGGCCTGACTCTGTCTCCTCTCTACCTCACACAAACACGGCATCGGCATAGGCGCTGCAACGAGATCAGGGAGTGGTCTGCTTCAAGAGGGCCGAGAGCGGATGGCGAGGGAGGCCTCCAAGCCCCATGACGCGAAACCCGGCGCCGCCGTTGTCGAGCTTGACGCTTCCTGGTTTCCCTTCGGATACCCAGTCCACCGTGATGGAGAAGCGCACGTCTCCCTGAACTGACGGGAACCTCAGTTCGAGCTGCTCTGGGTCCTGGGACGAGACTTTGAAGGGGAGATCAGGACCACGCTTCTGACTGCCGTCAGCCGCCTTGGTGACGGTTGGCTTTACTGACACGGGTTGACTGGCCAGGTCGACGTCAAAGGGCCGTACATCGATCCCGCTGCCGCAACCCTCGGCATCGATCACCTGGCCAGTGGTCGGGACAGATTCGGTTGTGATCACGTCAACGCGCACACCCGTCACAACAATGCTCTGATCGGTCTTTGCTTGCAGCGTGACCGGGGCGGAGACGACCTCACCCCACTGCGGGTCCGCCACCGGCACCCCCTCGGCCCTGAGTGCGTCGGGCTTTGCCTTCAGCTCGGAGCGGCTCCGTGCCGAGTAGCGAGGAACGCAACCATCCGGCCCGCTGGAGTAGGCCTTCAGGCTCGGCGGCTCCGTGAACAGACCCGAGAACCAACCCCACCCCCCGGGGACTGCGGTGGCGACTATGACCATGATGGCGGGAAACACTACGGCCGTTACCCAAGCCCTCTTGTCCTTCAGCGGTGAGCCGCCCTCACCCTCGGTCTGATTGTGCTGAAGGCCGCGCAGTCTGCGCACAGCCGGACCCGTCACGCGCCTCAGCCGCGGTCCCGCCATGGCTATCCCTCCCCTGGTTGGTCCAGGGGACAGATCGCAACCGATCACGGCAACGGCCACCCCCTGTTGCCGGTCGATTCGACTGGCATTCTGTCAGCCGATCTTGCACGCGACAGCCTCTTACTGAGGGCTAGTCAACCCGCAGTGTGTAAATCACTCGTGGGTGGCGCCTCGGCGGTCGGGCGCCGGTCCGCAGGTCGCGGTCCTGCCTTCCTTGGGGCCGGGGTCAGGAACTGGCGGAGTAGGAGATCTTGGGGCCCACAGCCCCTCGTCGTGTCGGGCAGTAGTGCAGGTCAGAGCGGCTGTGTGGTGAGCCCGGTGTGAGCCCGGACGCCTACGGACGGGGTGTCACGGGCCGGTGGTGGGGTGGCCGGGGTACCTGTCCTGACCAGCCGGAACGGCATGGGCAGGAACGGGGCCCCAGCCGACATCACTCCGGCTCCTCGACTTTTAATCCGTTGGTTGTCGGTTCGAGTCCGACATGGCCTACCGCTCGCAGGAGTGAGGAAACGTCCTCTGACCTGCGCCTCAGCGCCCCATCCGGTTTCGACCGGGTGGGGTGCTTCGCCGTTGCCGGGACGGGCGTTGGTCGGATGCGAGCCCGGGATGAGTGAGGCGGTACGAACAACTCGCCGCTGGGCCAGCCTCACCGCGGCCCTGCGGTCGCCGGGCCGCGGAGGGCAGGGCGAGGGGCGTCGTGCCGTGGCGCAGGCGGGTGGGCGCCACAGTGGATCAGCGCGTTGTCTGTTTCAGGAGAGCGGAGAGCGGACGTCGGGGGAGGCTTCCGAGCCCCATGACGCGATAGCCGGCACCACCGTTGTCGAGTCTGATGCTTCCCGGCTGCCCTTCGGACACCCAGTCCACCGTGATGGAGAAGCGCACGTCTCCCCGAACTGACGGGAACTGAAGTTCGAGCTGCTCCGGATCCTTGGCTGAGACCTTGAACGGGAAGCCGGGGTTCCGCAGCTGACTGCCATCGGCCCGGTGGATGACCGCCGGCTTCACTGATACGGGCCGACTGGCCAGGTCGACGTCAAAGGGCCGTACGTCGATCCCGCCGCCGCAATCCTCCGCGTCGATGACCTGCCCCGTGCTCGGGACGGGTCTGGCGGAGATCACGTCAACGCGCAGGTCCGTCACCACGATGCTCTGGTCGCTCTTGGCCTGCAAAGTGACCGGAGCGGAGACGACCATGCCCCATCGTGGGTCCGCCACGGGCACGCCCCCGGACCTGAGCGCGCCGGGCTCCACCCTCAGTTCGGAGGTGCTCCCTGCCCAGTAGCGAGGGACGCAACCGTCCGGCCCGCTGGAGTACGCCTTCAGGCTCGGCGGCTCCGCGAACAGGCCGGAGAGCCAACCCAATCCCCCGGGAACCACGGCGGCGACCATGACCATGATGGCGGGGAACACCACGGCCGTTACCCAAGCCCTCTTGTCCTTCAGCGGTGAGCCGCCTTCACCGCCGGGCTGATCGTGCTGGAGGCCGCGCAGTCTGCGCGCGGCCGGACTGGTCGCCCGCCTCGGGCGCGGTCCTGTCATGGGCGTCCCTCCCTGGTCGGTCCGGGAGGCAGACTTCAGCCGATCACGGCGACGGCCACCCCGTGGTGCCGGTTGCATCGGCTGGCATTGTGTCAGTCGATGTCGCACGCCGCTGCCCGTACCGCCCGCTGTCCGCCGCACGGTGCCTCCATGGCCCAGGGGGTGCCCCGACATTCCGGCGTGGGTCCGTCGGTTCCGGTCCTGCGACCTCGGCTCCGGGGGCAGGACCGGGCGGAGGATCCGGGGGTCGCAGGACCCTCGTCGTGCCGGTCACCAGTCGGCTCGGAGTGGCCATGGCGGGGGCCTGATGTGGGCTCGGACGCCGGCGGACGGGCGTCGCCGTTGACTGGTTCGATCACCCGCGCGCACGGGTCACGGCGGATCCGGCGCCCGGTCCGGGCAGGCTGGTAAGAAGCACTCCGGAGATGCCGTAAGCTTGTGTTCAACGACGCGGGGTGGAGCAGCTCGGTAGCTCGCTGGGCTCATAACCCAGAGGTCGCAGGTTCAAATCCTGTCCCCGCTACTTGAAGACCAGGGCCCGAATCCATCTGATGGATTCGGGCCCTGGTCGTATCCGGAGGTACTCCGATCGGCGGGCCAGCGCTCGCTGGCCCGCCGCGCTGGGCACAGCCTGGACTCATGGCGGGGCAGCCGGTGGGCCACACAGCGGATGCAGCGGGTGCGGACACCAGGCTGGGTGCCACCCGGCGTTTCGTACGGCTGCTACCGCCGCTGTTGATCTGCTTCGGCCTGCTCTTCGCCGTGCTCACACCCGCCGACTTCACCGGTTCCCCCTTCTTCTCCGCTGCTCCGCTGGTGGCCGCTCCCTTCTTCGGGATGGGTGCCACCTTGATCACGGGCGGGACGGCTTGGGGCATCTTGGTGCTCCTCCACCTGCATCAGGGCAGCGCTCTGCGAATGGAGGCGGTCACCGAGCTCCTCACGGTGCTGACCGTCGCCGCTCTGGCGGTGCTCATCAACCGGGTGGTGCGCCGTGGTGACCGGCAGTTGGCCTCGGCCCGCGGGGTGGCGGAGGTCGCGCAGCGGGCCGTCCTGCCGAAGCCGGCGGAGCGGTTGGGTGGCCTGGAGGTGGCCGCGAGGTACGAGGCGGCGCATGCGGACGCGTTCATCGGCGGGGATCTGTACGCCGTGCAGGAGACACCGTTCGGCGTCCGGCTCGCGGTCGGTGACGTGCGGGGCAAGGGCCTGGACGCGGTGGAGGTGGTCGCCGTGGTCATCGGCGCCTTCCGGGAGGCCGCGGAACAGGAACCCGACCTTCAGGGGGTGGCGCGGAGGCTGGAGCGGGCGTTGGTCAGGGAGCGGGCGCGGTACTCGGAGTCGGAGGCCGCCGAGGGCTTCACCACGTGTGTGCTGGCGGAGGTGCCGCGGGAGGAGCTGGTGGTGCGGTTGCTCAACCGTGGCCATCCGGAACCGCTCCTGCTCTACGCCGACGGACGGTTGGACCGTCTGGCACCCGAGGAGCCGGCGCTGCCGCTCGGCCTGGGGGAGTTGGCGCCGTTGCCGGGCCGGGTGGTGGAGTGGCCCTTCCCCGCTGGGGCGATGTTGCTGCTCCATACCGACGGCCTGACGGAGGCTCGTGATGCTGGGGGAGTCTTCTACGATCCGGCCGAGCGGCTGCGGGGTCGGATCTTTCCGGGGCCGGACGGGCTGCTCTCCGCGTTGATCTCCGATGTGCGGCGGCACACCGGTGGTGGGACCACGGACGACCTCGCGTTGCTCGCCGTGGGGAGGCCGGGTGCGGGGCAGCCGGTCAAGCGGCGGACGGTCGCTGTGGTGGCTGGTGATGAAGGGGGTCGGTCCGGACCGACCCCAGGGCAGCGCTGGAAGCGGTGAGTCCGCTCTGCTTTGGGGGATTTGATCCCGCGCTTCGCACACTCCGTAGCCGCCTCGAACCTCTTCGCATTCCAGGGTGACTTCGGGTCAAACCTCATTCTGGTTACGGCTTGGAATCAACCCCTTGCTTCTATTAACGTTCGATAACGCAGCGCGGTTGTCTCAGCCGTCGCAAGAGACGGCACCGTGCGCGTGCGCGCCGAATCCCACAGGGGAACCGGGGAACCACCAACTTGGGGTGAATCGGGTCGTACTGGCCTGTAGGAGACCTTCCTGCTCCGAACCCGTCAGCTAACCCGGTAGGCGAGAAGGAAGGGAAGGACCGCCTCGTGTCGTCCAACTGGTCTGCCTCCGCCGCTGCCGAGGCGCTCATGACTCCCCCGTCCGCGGAGCCCGTAGCGGTCGGAGAGCTCGTCGCCCGTGACGGGATCGGCGAGGAGGGCGGCGTCGAACTCGGGGCTGGCGCCTGGGGCGAGTGGAGCCCGACCGAGGACTCGGTCCGCCCCGTCCGGGGGCGTCACCGGGTGGTCAAGCAGCGCGGCAGCCTGGTGCGGAGTTCCACCGTTCTCGGGGTGGGCGTCATCGCGGCAGTGGGTGCCGGCGGCATAGCCACTGCCCAGGACAAGCCGCCGGTGTCCATATCGCTGCCCACGGTGGGCGACCTGATCGGCGGCACCGGCCTGGGTAAGGACGAGGACCACGCGGGCGGGGCGACCCGGGCCGAGGGCGCCCTTGAGGAGCGTGCGGCGAGTGGCCAGCAGGCGCCTGCCGTGGTGGAGGCTCCGCTGACGATGGCCGGGGTCACCGTCGAGCAGGCGGCGGCGGGACAGAGCGATGCGGGCGAGGTGTTGCGTGCCCGGATCCTGCAGCAGGCCGAGCAGCAGGAGGACTCGGCTGCGGCTGCGGCTGAGGCGGCTGCCGCGGAGGCCGCGGCGGAGGCTGCCGCGGAAGAGGCCGAGCAGCAGCGCCAGGAGGCCGAGGCCAAGGCGGAGGCCGAGCGCCAGGAGGCCGAGCGCAAGGAGGCCGAGCGCAAGGAGGCTGAGGCGAAGGCCAAGGCGGAAGCCGAAGCCAAGGCGAGGGCCGAAGCGGAGAGGCAGGCCAAGTCGGCCAAGGCGGCCTCGGGTTACTCCCTGCCGACGTCCGCCTACACGCTCACCGCCCACTACGGCACGGCGGGCTCCATGTGGTCCTCCGGCCACCACACCGGCCTCGACTTCGCCGCCCCGACGGGGACCCCGGTCAAGGCGGTGCACGGGGGGAAGATCACCTCGGCCGGTTGGTCCGGTGCGTACGGGTACCGCATCGTGCTCCAACTGCCGGACGGGACCGAGGTCTGGTACTGCCACCTGTCCTCGATGTCGGTGACCGGCGGCAGCGTGGGCGCCGGCGAGACCATCGGCCGGGTGGGTGCCACCGGAAACGTCACGGGCCCGCATCTCCACCTCGAGGTCCGGGTCGGCGGCTCCACCAATGATCCGCTGGCCTGGTTGCGGGGCAAGGGACTGAGGGTCTGACTTCGCCGGCGGTCGGAATACGAGTGATCCGTTGGAAGTTGAGTGATCATATGACCACACTTCGCCAGCTTGGCTCCTCCGACCTCCACGTCTTCCCGCTCGCCCTCGGCGGCAACGTCTTCGGCTGGACCGCAGACCGTGAACAGTCCTTCGCCGTCCTCGACGCCTACGCCGCCGCCGGCGGCAACTTCGTCGACACCGCTGACGTCTACTCCTCGTGGGTGCCCGGCAACGCGGGCGGGGAATCCGAGCGGATCATCGGGGAGTGGCTGGCCGCCCGCGGGAACCGCGCGGAGGTCGTCGTCGCCACCAAAGTCGGCGCGCACCCCCAGTACACGGGACTGGCGGCGAGCACCATCAAGGCAGGCGCGGAGGAGTCGCTGCGCCGCCTGGGCACCGACTACATCGACCTCTACTACACGCACTTCGACGACCCCTCCGTGCCGGTGGAAGAGATCATCGGCGCCCTCGATCTGCTGGTGAAGGAGGGCAAGGTCCGCGCGATCGCCGCCTCCAACCTGAGCGCCGAGCGCCTCGCCGAGTCCCTGGCCTTCTCCGAGCGTGAGGGACTCGCCCGGTACGTGGCCCTGCAGCCGCACTACAACCTGGTTTCCCGAGACACCTACGAGGGCCCGCTCGCCGAGACGGCCGCCCGCTTCGGCTTGGCCGCCGCGCCCTACTACGCGCTGGCCTCCGGTTTCCTCACCGGCAAGTACCGCCCGGGCGCCGAGGTCGACTCGGCCCGCGCCGAAGGTGCCGGCAAGCACCTTTCCACTGAGCGGGGGCGACGTGTGCTCGCCGCCTTGGACGGGATCGCCGAGACCCGCGGCGTCGAGATCGCCACGGTGGCCCTCGCCTGGCTGGCGGCCCAGCCCACCGTCGTGGCGCCGATCGCCAGCGCCCGCACCGTCGAACAGCTCCCGGCGCTCATCGCGGTGGCGGAACTGCGGCTGACGGAAGGGGAGCTGGACGCGCTGACGGCAGCCTCCGCGTGACGTCCAGTCGGGTCACCGTTCCGACCGCGGCCACCGCGGTCGGAACGCCGGTCTCCAACTGCTCCGCGCACCCGTCCCGGAACCAGAGGGCAAGCCAGCTCAGCAGCGCCAGCGCCGGCAGTATGAACAACACGTACACGGCGTAGAAGCCGTACTCGCCCAGTACCGAGGAGCCGTTCCACACCGCGTGCACCCCCATCGCCAGGGCCACGCCCAGCAGGGGGGCCGCGGTCCGGCGAACGAGAGGGGCCGTCGCCCACAAGGCGGCGCACCCGAACCCGATGCCGGTGAGCACGGTGAACAGGGGATGGGCGAAAGGGGAGACGACGATCCGTACGAAGAAGGTCGCGGCGGTCAGCGAGGCCAGAACCGCCGGAGCGGTGCCGGTCGGCACCTGATCGAGGTCCTCGGTGAACGCGTTGCCGAGGTAGAGGATGTTCTCGGTAAAGGCGAACCCGGTAGCGGTGAGCCCCGCGAGCACCACCCCGTCGAGGATCCCGGACAGCTGGGTCCGGCAGAAGAGGAACAGCAGGAGGAGGGCCGAGCCCTTTGCGATCTCCTCGACCACGGGTGCCACGGCGAGCGAGCCGAGGTGGTCGGCGCTCTCCGGGTCGGAGACCATCGAGGCTATCCAGCGGGTCGCGTAGCCGTTGGCCAGCAGCGAGATCAGCGCGGCGGCGCAGGCGCCCCAGCTGAAAGCGAACAGCCGGCTCGGCCAGAGCCCTGGCCGCCCGCTGCGGTCGAGCCAGCGGAAGGCCAGGACCAGCAGCGGGACCGGCGGCATGGAGAGCCCCAGCCCGACCAGGAAGCCCTCGGTGCCGGTCCGCTCCCGCACCAGCACCGCCATGACCGTGCCGGCAGTGGCCAGCAGGAGGATCAGGGCGCCCGCACGGGGGGACGGGAGGGACGGACGGAAGTACACCCTGTGACTCTAACGAGCCGAGCGGGCACGGGGGGTGACGTCTTCAGTTCTCGATGCGACGGAACAGCAAGTCGTGTACGACGTGCCCCTTGTCGAGGCCCTGGCCTTCGAAGCGGGTCAGTGGGCGCGAGGCGGGACGTGGCGCGTAGCCGCCTTCCGGCTGGGTGTTCTCGAAATCGGGGTGCGCACTGAGCACCTCCAGCATCTGCTCCGCGTAGGGCTCCCAGTCCGTGGCGCAGTGCAGGATTGCGCCGGGGGCGAGTCTGGTGGCGGCCAGGGTGAGGAACTCGGCCTGGATCAGCCTGCGTTTGTGGTGGCGCTTCTTGGGCCACGGGTCGGGGAAGTACACCCGAAGGCCCGCCAGAGAGGCGGCTGGCAGCTGTTCCCTCAGCAAGATGACCGCGTCGCCGTTGCCGACTCGTACGTTGCGCAGGCCCATCCGTTCGGCGAGGCCGAGGAGGTTGCCCTGCCCGGGGGTGTGCACGTCGACGGCGAGGATCCCGGTGCCCGGGTCATCGGCCGCCATCTGTGCGGTGGCTTCGCCCATGCCGAAGCCGATCTCGACCACCACGGGCAGGCCATCGAACATCTGATTGAGATCGAGTACCTTCCGGCCGTCGATGTCGAAGCCCCAGGTGCCCCACAGGCGGCGCAGTGCGTCCTCCTGGCCGGCGGTCACCCGACTCCGGCGCGGCTGGAAGCTACGGATCCGACGTTCGTGGTGGGAACCGGCCGGGTCGGGCGCGGGCCCGTCTGGGAAGCGCGGCTCGGTACGCCAACGCGGCGGTTGGTACGCGGACTCCGCGTCCGGCTGGGGCTGGGGGTTTCGAAGCTCAGACACAATGAGCCGATTCTATGGCGCTCCACGCAGACGAGCGGCCTGGGCCGCCGGCGGGGGCAGGGCCTCAGACGTCCTGTAGCGCGCGCAGCGCTCGCTGGGCGACCTCGCGGCCGATCGGCAGGGAGGCCGTCGCCGCCGGCGAGGGAGCGTTGAGGACGTGGACGGCGCGCGGAGTCTGTTCGATCAGGAAGTCGTCCGCCAGGGTGCCGTCGCGCAGCACCGCCTGCGCCCTGACTCCCGCGGCGGCCGGCTGGAGGTCTGCCTCCGTGACGGCGGGCAGCAGTCGCTGGACGGCCTGGGTGAAGGCGTGTTTGGACAGGGAGCGGTGCAGCTCGCCCGCTCCGTACCGCCAGTGCCTGCGGGCGATCTGCCACGAACCCGGCCAGCTCAGCGAAGTGGCCAGGTCGCGCGGGCTGACCGCGCCCCAGCCGTAGCCTTCGCGGGCCAGCGCCGGGACCGCGTTCGGCCCGACGTGGACGCCGCCGCCGATGCCCCGCGTCAGGTGCACGCCGAGGAAGGGGAAGGCCGGGTCGGGCACCGGGTAGACCAGACCGCGCACCAGGTCGGGTCGGGCCAGGTCGAAGTACTCACCGCGGAAGGGCACGATCCGCATGCCCGGGTCGTCGCCGGCCAGCCGCGCGATGCGGTCACAGTGCAGGCCCGCGCAGTTGACCAGGACCTTCGCCCGTACGACCCGCCCGTCGGCGGTGCCGACGGCGATCCCGGAGGGTCGGCGGCTGATCCTGGTGACCTCGGCGCCGTAGAGCACCTCGGCCGCCGAGCTCTCCGCGAGCTGAGCGGTGACCTGTCCGTAGTCACAGATGCCGGTGGTCGCCACGTGGATGGCCGCGACGCCACTCACCCAGGGCTCGTACTCGGCGAGCTGGGAGCGCCCGAGCTCCCGGACCGGGATGCCGTTCTCCCGGCCCCGCTGCACAAGGCCGTGCAGCCGGGGCAGCTCGGAGCGGTCGGTGGCGACGATGACCTTGCCGGTGACCTCGTGGGCTATCCCGTGCTCAGCGCAGAACTTCACCATCTCCGCGGCACCCTGCACGGCGAAGCGCGCCTTCAGCGAACCGGGCCGGTAGTAGATCCCGCTGTGGATCACCCCGCTGTTGCGCCCTGTCTGGTGGCGTGCCGGGCCCGACTCCTTCTCCAAGACGACCACCCGGGTGCCCGGTGTCAGCCGGGACAGTGCGTAGGCCGTCGACAGTCCGACGATGCCCCCGCCGATCACCAGCACGTCACAGTCGAGCGCGGCTCCCGCGAACCTGGCGCGCGCCTCGACCTGACTCGTACTCCGCCCCACGCCCCGCCTCGCTCGCGTCCTGTGGCGCGTCACCGCACCCACCTCCCACCCCGATACTGCACCCGCCCACTGACAATGCCCACAGGACGGAACCCCAACCGGCCAGCAGCCACCGGTGGGTGCTCACCCGGGGGCGGTCGCCGCCAACAGCGGCCTCGCCCGCTCGCGCAGTTCCACCACCCGCGGCTCGTCCCCATAAGGCTCCAGACGGTGTAGCAGGTCCCGCACGTACTCGGTGGTGCGGGCCGAGGAGATCCGGCCGGCCACCTCCACCGCCCGGGTGCCGGCCGCGCACGCCGCGTCCAGGTTGCCCGACTCCAACTCCGCGACCGCGCTCACCACCAGTCGCAGACCGTGCGAGCGCACGTACTCCTCGGTGGGGCGGGACAGCGCCTGCTCGGTGAAGCGCCGCACCTGCCGGGGCAGCCTCAGGTCCCGGTAGCACTCCGCGGCGTCCGCGGCGAAGCGGTCGTACGAGTAGAAGCCCAGCCAGGACGGGTCGGGGTCGCCCGCCCGGGAACGCTCCAGCCAGCTCTCGGCGGCCCGCAGGGCCGCGCCGGCGGCCTGGGAGTCGCCGGCCTTGGCGTGCGCCCGGGCCTCTACCAGTCGGAAGAAGCTCATGGTGCGTGCGGTGGCGAGCCCCCGGTTGCGTTCCACCGCGGCCTGGGCGAGGTCCACGCCCTCTTCGGCGAACTCCCGGTAGGTGGCCTGGAGCGACATGGAGGCCAGGACGTAACCGCCGAGCGGTACGTCGGCCGCGGCCCGGGCCAGCCGCAGGGCCTGGATGTAGTAGCGCTGGGCGGCTTCCTGCTGGCCGGTGTCGAAGGCCATCCAGCCGGCGAGGCGGGTGAGTTCGGCGGTGGCCCCGAACAGCGCCCGTCCCACCTCGTCCGTGTAGGAGCCGAGCAGCAGGGGTGCCGCGTCCACCCGGAGGCATTCAGGGACCATCGAGGAGCGCCAGTCGCCCCCGCCGTACTTGGAGTCCCAGCGCCGGGCGTCCTCGGCGGCCTCGCGGAGTTTGGCCACGTCGCTGTGCCCCACGCGCTGGGGAACGGTCTCGGTGGGTTCGGCTGCGACCGCCGGGGTGGCTGCGGCTTCCGGTGCGGGCCCCGCGGCGGGCGCGGTGTCCGTGGCCACCGGGCCGTCGTCGCCCGCGGCCCGGGGCGGTGGGATGGCCACCGCCCTCGCCCGCGGGCTCCGCAGCGGCACCGTGGGCGGGGCGTCGGGCGGCGCGTGTCGGGTACGTACCGCGCCTGCCGGCCGGGATGCGCCCCGGGGCGGCTCCGCCAGGGCTGGAGGGGCCTCACGCGCCACCGAACCGTCGGCGGGCGTTATCAGCCAGCGCGAGACGGGTGTCGCATATGCCGAGACCGCGAAGGAGCCGGCGAGCGACTGCCAGATCCCGTTGCCGCCGCGCCGCCCCGCCAGGTCCAGCCGGTACAGCTCGGTGGCGGAACGGACGGCGGCGCCCACGTCCCGCGGGAAGGTCAGCCCGACTTCGGGCGCGGGGTCCGCGTCGGCCAGGCCGATCTCGTGGAGCGGCACCGGGCGACCCAGCTTGGCGCCGATGGCCGCGGCGATCAGGTGCGGAGCGGCGCCCTGCGGCACCATTCCCTTCGACACCCAGCGGGCGACGGAGGTCTTGTCGTACCTCAGCGTCAACCCGCGTTGGGCGCCGAGGTCGTTGACGCGCCGTGCGAGCCCCGCGTTGCTGATGCCCGCGAGGGCGAGGACGGCGCCGAGCTTCTCGTTCGGCTCACGGAGCTCCCTGGACATGCGCCACCCCTCAGTCACGCAGACGGCCGCCGGGGCATAGGCACCCGGCATTCGTAAACCCAGCGTAGTTCGCCGCATCCCAAGCGTTAAGGGGCTGCCTTCCCTATGGCGGATTTGTGGCCCGTACGGATGTGCAGCGGGCGGGGTGGCGTGGGGTGGCGTGCTCCGGCCGTGTGGCCGTGCGCCCGCCCGTGCGCTCTGGCTGGCCCGTTGGGCCCCCGGCTTCCATGTGGGGTGCGTGGGTCGGCCCGCTCCGTGGATCCGAGGGATACACAGGTACCAGTGGGCCGGGGGATGCCGCCGCCTTGTTTCCCCGCGGGTGGCGGACTGGTCCGGGGGGTGGTCTGCGCCTCCCGGGCCGGGAGTCCCGCACGCCTGCCAGGCCCCGTCCAAGAATGGCTGAATGCCGCCTATCGGGTGGGGGTCACGGAACACCAAAAACCGCCGTGCAGGGGCGCATTCATTTGCATGTGCGCCCCCCTTGGCGGTTCCCGCGCGCCTCCGCCGTGGCAGCATGGACCCCAACTACGCGCCTTCGCGCGTCCAGTTGTCCGCACGGAATGGTCCACAGCCTGTGGAGGCGGCGATGCGATGGTTGGTGGGCTGGAGCAGTATCGCCGCCAGTTTCGGTACGGCCGGAGCCGTACGGGAGACAGCGGGTGGCCGTGCGAGGGCCACCCGCACCGGCAGCGGCCCCGACGCCCACCCCCACCGAGGCGGTCACCACGGCGCCGAACCCCACGGCGGTCCAGCGGAGAGCTCCCGCACCGTCCAGCCCGTCGGCGCCCAACTCCTGTGGGGCGACCCCGATCCCCTGTGGGCCGTGGGCGACTGGCGACCCGACGAGATCCGCACCGTCGTCGCCGACCCCGCCGACCCCTTCACCCGTCTCGCCGTCCTCGGCTGCTGCGGCGCGAGCGAGGAAGCTCTGCGCGTCGGCCTCTACGCGGCGCGCGGCGGCGCACTGCGGCACCTGACCACCTGGCCCGGCAGCTACACCGCCGTCGTCCAGGTCGGGCGCCGCATCACGGTGGTCGGCGACCTCGCCGGAGCACGCCCCGTCTTCTACACCCCGTGGGCCAACGGCACCGCGTACGCCACCGCCGCCCTGCCGCTCGCCGACCTCATCGAGGCGCAGCTCGACATCGGACACCTGGCCGCCCTGCTCGCCTGCCCCGAAAGCCCCGAAGCACTCGGCGACGGCACCCCCTACATGGGCGTTCGTCGGATCCCGCCCGGCCACGCACTGATCCTGCGCGAGGGTTCGCGGGAGATCACCGGGTACGAGCCGGTGGCCTCACTCGCCGTCGCCGCGCCACAGCCCGAAGCCGACCGGGCGGTGGAAGGGGTGCGGGAAGCCCTCGTCGACGCCGTGCGGGCGCGGCTGACGGCACCGCGCCATGCGCCCCAGACGCTCCCGTACGACCCCGGCCCGGTGCCCGGTATGGGGCCCGCCGACCGCCGGGCGGCCCGCGGCGCGCCCGCCGCCGGCATCGGTGCCGACCTCTCCGGCGGCAGCGCTTCGGCCACCTTGGCACTGCTCGCCGCCGGCCTGCCCGGGCCGCCCGGATCCGTCCTGGGACACCGAGCCGGCTCCGGTGAGCGGCTGCTCGCCGTCACCTTCAACGACCTGGCCACGCCGCGTGGCCGGGAAGCCGAACTGGAGCGGGCCCGGGCCATCGCCACCAACCCCAAGCTCCACCACGTGGTGGTCACGGGGGAAGCGGACACCCTTCCGTTCGCCGAACTCGAAGGACCCCTGACCGACGAGCCCGGGCCCGGCCTGGTGGCGGCCGACCGGCACCGTCGCCGACTCTCCGCCGGCAGCGCGGACCACCTCGTGGGCTACGGCGCCCGCCAAGTCCTGGACGCCCATCCGGCCAGGCTGGCGGACCTGCTGCTGGACCGCCGTCGCCGCCACCTGGTGCGTCCGGTGGCGGCCCTCGCCCGCGCCGAAGGCCCGACGGCGCAATCGCTGTTCGTGCCCTTCACCGTCTACCTGGCGGCCCGTCGACTGGCACGCACCTCCTACCGTGTGGGGCTGTCCGATGCCGCCCTGCGGCTGCGCGAACAGGACGCTGATTCGACCTCCGACGGCCCCGTGGACGCCTCGCTCTGCGCGCTCGCCTGGGCCCGGCCAGGTCCTGCGGCGCGGTGGTTGACCGGGGAGGCCCTCGCCGAGGTGTCGGTCCGTCTGGAAGCGGCAGCCGGGCGCCCGACGGTGGCGCTCCGTCCCGGAGAGGCACGCGCCCGGGCCGCCCTCGCCCGGCACGCCGGTGACCTGAGGGTCCTCGAACAGGCCGCCGAGGTCCGCAGCCAACGCCTGCACGCCCCGTACCTCGACAACCAGGTGGTACGCGCCGCCCGGGGCCTGCCGGAGGCCCTGCGGGTCCAGCCCGGTGCCCGGGCGGCGATCCTCCGGGCCGTACTGTCGGGGGCCGGGGTGCGCGAGCTGCCGGCGGGCTGGGGTGCCAGTGCGCCCGGGCCGGGCATCTCCGCGGTCCGCGCGGGCCTGAGAGCAGCGCTCGATGACCTCCTCGCGCTCTTCGCCGCCCCGTTGCTGGCAGATGCTGGCCTGGTCGAGGCCCGAGTGGTCCGCCAGGCGCTGCTGGACGCCGCGGAGGGCCGCCCGGCACCGCTGGACGGCATCGCGGAACTGGTCTCCGTCGAGCTGTGGCTGCGCCGCCTCATCGCCCGCCGCGGTACCTGTTGGACGGGCGAGTCCTCCCCGCGCCGACGCGCCGTCTCCGCGGGGGTACCGCAGCGCCGGGCCCTGTGAGCGCAGCACTCAGCGGCAGCTGAGCACGGCGTCCGCCCAGCTCGCCATGGACGGCGGCGCCGGCCGTGCGGCGGGATCGGGCTCCACCACCAGCTGGATGGTGCTGCGCCCCCGCAGCGACACCTGCACTGGGACCGCCGGTGCGCCCGCGGTCAGGGACGGCGACTTCCACAGCCGGGTGCCGTCGGCGTAGACGGAGAAGAGCGCTGCCCCGTGCTGCGGCAGCAGATGGTCCATGCCCACCCAGGCGGAGAAGGCGGTGCACCGGCGGTTGAGGGTGACGGTGACCCGGGAACGGTCGCTGACGGTCACCCCGTGAGTGAACTGCCGACCGGCGATCCGCAGCCCCCAGCGCTTCCACAGCCAACTGCTCCGGTCGAGTTCGAGTTCGGGGTCCAGGTGGCGCCCGAGCACGGAATAGCGCAGCTGATGGAGCCGGAAGTCCTCGGCTGGGGCCGGTGGCGCGGGCTTCGGCGGGCTGGGGCTCGGTTTCGGGGTCCGCTGCGGCTTCGGTGCTGGTTTCGGGGGTGTCGGCTTCGGCGTCGGCTCGGGGGCGGGCGACGGCTTCCGGCTCGGCGTAGGCCTTGGCCTGGGAGTGGGCCGCGCTGTCGGGACGGGGGCGGGCTGCGGCTTCGCCCGCTGTGGGGGCGCCGGCGCCGGTACGACCGGTGCACTGGTGGGCGGTCGCTCGGTAGGGGGCCGTGGCGGGGCGGAGGTGACCGGTGCGACGACCGGCGGCGCAGGCTCGGGCCGCGACTGCGGCTCGGTGTCCTCGCCGACCAACGCGAAGACCACTCCCGCCGCCGTCGCCGCCGCGAGCGCCGTTGCGAGGCCCGCCTTGACGGGCATCCCCAATCCTTCGACCGCCGCTGCGCCGGCTCCCGTGCCGGAGCTGCCCGATCCGCTGGCAGCCGCCGCTCCGGCGCCGGCCGCGCCGACGGCCCCGCCCGCGACGACCCCGGCCGCCTTGATCGAGTAGCCGGCGGCGAACCAACCGATGACCGCGACGGGGAGCAGCGCGGGAATGCCGGAGTTGACGTCCTTGATCTCACCGGCCGCGAGCCGGCAGCTCGCGCACTCCTCCAGGTGCTTGCGCAGCCCCCGTTCGGCCCTCATCCGTAGCCCGCCGCGGGCGAAGGCGCCCAGCCGGTCGGCGTAGCGGGCACAGTCGCCTCCGGCCGTCAGGGAGGCGCTGACATGGGCCTGGAGGTAAGCCTGTCGCAGTCCCTCACGGGCACGGCTGGCCAGAACCGCTGTGGCGTTCGCGGTCAGTCCGAACAGCGGGGCGACCTCGCTGGGTGACTCTTCCTCCACCGTGGTGTGCCACAGCACCGCCTGCCATCGCTCCGGCAGGCTACGGAAGGCCTGGAGGGCGAGACTCTGTTCCGCCTCGTGCATCGCCCGCACATCGGCGCCCACGGCGACGGTGTCCCGTGCGGCCACGGCGCCGTCCTCGCCGCGTGCCGCCTCCTGTGCGAAGACGGCGAAGTCCTCGACCAGTTGTTCGCGGCGTGCGGTCTGTGCCCAGGCCGCTGCGACCCGGCGCACGGTGGTGAGGAGGTACGCCCGTACCGCCTGGTCCGGGCCCGCGCCGCCGCGTACCGCCTGCAACGTGCGGGCGAACACCTCGGCGGTCAGGTCCTCGGCGGTGTGGGCGTCCCGGCAGCAACTGCGGGCGTAGCGCCGTACGCCGTCCGAGTGGCGTCGGAACAGCTCGGCGTAGGCGCTGTCGTCGCCGGCCCGTAGCCGGAGCACCAGGTCCCCGTCGGAAGGCGGCAGGTCAGTGGCGCCCGGGCCGCCTCGGCCGGCGCGCTGGGGCGGCACCTGGCGGGCGGGTGGAGTCTTTGCCTCCACCTCACTGGCGCCCGGGTCCGGGTCGCGGAGGTGCGGCTCCTCACGTCCGTCCGCGCTCATTGCGCTAGCCCTCCAGGACATCCTCAGACCTGAACACGGACTCAGCGTGTCATATCGAAGGCATCCTGCGGAGTACAGCGGTCCGCATCCACTCATCCGAGGGTGGTTGGCGAACCGCCGTACTACGTACCGTAGTTCGGTCGCTCAGGTGCGCAGGCCCTCTAGCAGGATGTCCAGCAGTCGGGCCGAGGCCGCCGCCTGCTGGGCTGCGTCCGGCAGCGCGGGTGCCGCGGTGGCGATCACCAGGAGGACGTCCGCCACCGTGACGTCGGGGCGCAGCTCACCCGCGGCCCGGGCTCGGTCCACGAGTCGGCCGACCACCTCCAGCAGGGCACCCGCCCCGCCGTCCTGCTCCGCCGCCGAGGACGACTCTGCGGCACGCGGCTCCGGCTGCCCGACGGGGGCGAGGGCCTGGCGTTGCTGAGGCACCCGAGCCTCGACCGCCGCCTGCGCCCCGGGCGCGGTCTCCTCGCCCTCCACGCCCACTCGCAGCACCTGCGGCGGCAGCAACCGGCCGGCGCCCGAGGCGACCGAGGTGCGCAGGAAGCGGGACAGGGCCTGCCAGGGCTCGTCCTCCTGCCCGAGCGCGGCCCGGGCCTGCTCGGTGAGTCGGGCGGTCTCCTCTTCGGCGATCCTGCGGACCAGCACGTCCTTGCTGGGGAACCGTCGGTAGACGGTGCCCACCCCGACCCTGGCGCGCCGGGCCACGTCCTCCATGGGGGCGCCGTAGCCCAGTTCGCCGAAGACCTCGCGCGCGGCGCGAAGCACGTGTTCCAGGTTTCGCTGTGCGTCCACGCGCAGCGGAGTGGAACGCATCAAAGGCCCCGAGCCGCCGCTGGTGACGAAGCGGCTGTTGTTTTCAGCCGCCACAGCGGTGGTGCCATGGAAATCCGACATATGCATGTGTGTATCCCCCGGTAATGATGTCTCCCCCCGGAGACTCCCCGCTCTCTGTTGCCGAGGGGTCATGGCCATCGAGGGTCCGTCGATTCCTGGTCCGACACCCCGGCAATGACGAACATAGTTGAGCGAGAGTCAATACAACAGAGGGAGTCAGGTACGGACCACCGCCCGATCGGAGCATTCGGGTCCACTTTCTCCGATCCGTCCCTAGCCGTCCCCTCGACACCCCGACCTGACCTGCGGACACACACGGTCACCCGGCAGGTGCCCCGGCGCTACGCCAGCGCGATTCGCGGTCACACAATTTGCCGGGCCTGTGGACAAACGGGCGGCCACGGTGCGTCATGGACTGGTGAAGGCTGCAGACTCCCAGGAAAGCGCCACAGGAACCCCGTCGCGCACGCGCATTCTCATCGTCGGCGGTGGTTATGTGGGCATGTACACCGCACTCGGACTCCAGCACGAGCTGAAGCCCGAGGAGGCCGAGATCACGGTGGTGACCCCCGAGTCGTACATGACCTACCAACCCTTCCTGCCGGAGGCGGCTGCAGGCTCGATCTCCCCACGCCACGTCGTGGTACCGCTGCGCCGGGTACTGCCCGGCTGCCGGATCGTCATCGGCGAAGCCCGCCGTATCGACCACGACAAACGGACCGCCACCGTGCACACCCTCGCCACCGAGGAAGACGGCGCGGGCGCCGTCGAGATCCCTTACGACGAAGTGGTGCTGGCGCCCGGCTCGGTCTCCCGCACCCTCCCGGTGCCCGGCCTCGCCGACCACGGCATCGGATTCAAGACCGTCGAGGAAGCCATCGGCCTGCGCAACCACGTCATCGAACAGTTGGACATCGCCTCGGCCACCCGTGACCCGGAGATCCGCGCCGCCGCCCTCACCTTCGTCTTCGTCGGCGGCGGTTACGCCGGCGTGGAGGCGCTCGCCGAGCTGGAGGACATGGCCCACTACGTCACCCGCTACTACCACAACATCAAGGCCACGGACCTGAAATGGGTGCTGGTCGAGGCCAGCGACCGGATCCTCCCCGAGGTGGGTCCCGAGATGGGCACGTACACGGTGCGTGAGCTGCGCCGACGCAATATCGACGTCCGCCTCGAAACCCGTCTGGAGTCCTGCCTCGACCGGGTCGCCGTACTGAGTGACGGCCAGCGCTTCCCCACTCGTACGGTCGTGTGGACCGCCGGGGTCAAACCGAACCCGATCGTCGCCGCCTCCGGCCTGCCCCTCAACGAACACGGCCGGGTCCGCTGCACCGCCCGACTCGCCGTCGAAGGCGTTGAACACGCCTGGTCGGCAGGTGACGCAGCCGCGGTCCCCGACATCACCGCCACCGAACCCGGAGTGCTCTGCGCCCCCAACGCACAACACGCCATGCGCCAGGCCAAGGTGCTCGCGGACAACCTCGTGGCGGCGCTCCGCGGAGGCCCCCTCACCGACTACGAACACGCGTACGTCGGCTCCGTCGCCTCACTCGGCCTGCACAAGGGAGTCGCCCACGTCTACGGCCGCAAGGTCAAGGGCTACCCCGCCTGGCTGATGCACCGTGCCTACCACCTCAGCCGGCTCCCCACCGTCAACCGCAAGACCCGGGTGCTCGCCGAGTGGACGCTCGCCGGGCTCTTCAAACGGGAGATCGTCTCCCTGGGCTCGCTCGAACATCCGCGGGCCGAGTTTGAACTCGCCGCCACCGGCGGCCCCGCCGCACCGTTCCCCCAACCCCCTCCCTCCGCGTCCCCTGATCCCGGGGCGCAGCCCCCGCGGGAAGACGGACGGGGGGCGACCGCCGACGGCGGGGCCTGACGTCATCAGTGCGGTCGGTCACACTGGACGTGTGACCATAGGTGGCCTCAGCCCGCCGAGTGCCCCCCGCCCCGCGACGCCTTCCGTCAACTCCGCCGGGGGACCCCCGGACCAGCGACACAGCGACCACGAGCGACACCACGAGGCTTGAACGCAGTGAACTTCACCCGCTGGAGCGCCCGGTTTCCCGGAACGCAGCGCCGCGCAGCAGCGCGGACCGACCATGGGGTCAGCCCGTCCAAACGCGGTGAGGGCTCCGTCCCCGCGGCCCGCGGCGGTCGCAACGACCCGAGCGGTCCAGAGCCCGCACCCCGCGGCCCCGAGGACGAGGGCCACGGTCCGACCGCGGCCGGCTCCACCTCCGCCCAGATCCTCCCCTCGCCTGACGACCTGTCAGCCCGAGATATCCTCGGTCGGCTCCCCGCCCACGTGGCGCTCGTCTACGGCCCTGAACACCGGGTGGCCTACGTCAACGAGGCCTACGCCGCCGCGTTCGGCGCCCGATCCATCGGAGCGCCCGCCCGCGAGGCCCTCCCGGAGTTCGAGGAACTCGGCCTGCTGCCGCTCCTCGAACAGGTGCTGCGCAGCCGCAAGCCACGCACGGTCAAGAGCCGTAGAGCGCCCAGTGGTTCCTCGTACACGATCACCTGCACCCCGGTGACCTTCCCCGAGCCCGAGAACGGCGAAGCCGGCGCGCCCGGCGCCGGCCGCACTCCCGAGGACGGCGGCGAAGCGCAACCCGGCGGCGTCATGGTCCACCTTGCGGACGTCACCGACCACGCCGAAGCGGCCGAGCGTCTTCGGACCAGCGAACGCCGTCAGCGCGAGGCAGCCGTCACCCTTCAACGCTCGCTCCTTCCACAGGAGTTGGAGGAGCCCGACGATCTACGCGTCGCCGCCACCTACCAACCCGGCGGAACCGAGGCGGCGGTCGGCGGCGACTGGTACGACGTGATCACCCTCGGCGCCGGCCGTACCGCTCTCGTCATCGGCGACGTCATGGGCCGGGGGGTGCGCGCCGCCGCGGTCATGGGCCAACTACGCACCGCGGTCCGCGCCTACGCCCGCCTCGACCTGCCACCGCACGAGGTGCTCCAACTCCTCGACGGCCTCGCCGCCGAGATCGACGCCAGTCAGATCGCCACCTGCGTCTATGCGGTCCACGACCCCAACGAGGGTCGGCTCGTCTACGCCTCCGCCGGCCACCTGCCCATCCTCGTCCGCGACGAGGACGGCACCGTCCGCCGGGCCGACGACGCCACCGGCCCGCCCCTGGGCACCGGCGGTTGGCTCCACACCTCCGGAACCATTCCACTGAGCCCCGGCGCCACCGCGGTGCTGTACACCGACGGCCTCGTCGAACGGCGCAGCGAGGACATCGACGAGGGCGTGGCGGCCCTGGAGCGGGCGCTGTCCGGGGCCACCGGTACTCCCCAGGTGATCTGCGACCGTCTGATGCGGGCCCTCGGCGTCGGTGCCGACCACGATGACGACGTCGCGGTCCTGGTCCTCCAGCACCCGACGCGCACCGGCCCGGATGCCGAGCTCTTCCACAACGCGGCGCTGGAACTCCTGGGCGGAGTCGAGGCCGCACCCCGCGCCCGGGCCTTCGCCTCCGGTGTCCTCGCCTCCTGGAGGTTCCCCGTGGAGCTGTGCGACCTCGGGGTCCTCGCGGCCAGTGAACTCGTCGCCAACTCCCTCCAACACGGCACACCCCCCATGCGGCTGCGGCTGCGCCGCACCGACCGCCGGTTGATCATCGAGGTGACGGACGGGGACGACCACCTGCCGCGCCGCCGTCGCGCGGAGCCCGCGGACGAGGCGGGCCGGGGCATCTCGATCATCGCGACCATCGCCTCTTCCTGGGGCTCCCGTCGCACGCCGGGTGGCGGCAAGGCCGTCTGGTGCGAGTTCGCCCTGCCCGACTGAGCCACGCCCGTCGACCCCTGCGGGCTGGCGCAGGGGCCTCAAGGGCCGTCCGGGGGTGATCCTGGCGGACCTCCACCTCGCGACGGGGAAGCGGTACTCAGACGGATACCGCTTCGCCGGGCCGGGGCACTACCGGGCCGGAGGCGACCGTCCGAGACACCCGGACCAGGGACGGGTTGTCCTGCGCCGGGGTCAGCTGCCGCCCCAGGCGCAGCGCCAGCCAGCTGATGCCGAGTGAGAAGAGGACGAAGGTGAGGATGTACGGCCCGTGCAGCGCGGCCCCCATCGGACCGCCGACCGCGGGGCCCACGGCCAGCGCCAGCTGCTTGACCAGAGCGAAAGCCGCGTTGTACTGCCCGACCGCGGCTTGCGGGGCCAGGTCCGCCACCAGCGGAGCCACGGTCGGCGAAAGCATCGCCTCACCGAGGCCGAACAGCGCATAGGTGGAGATGAAGGCGGCCGTGGCCATGGCCTGACTACCGTGCCCCAGCCCCGCATAGCCGGCGACGACCCAGGCGAACGTCCAGATCAGCCCCACGAGCGCGATCACCCGGGACCGGCGACGCCGCTCCACCAGCCGTAGCACCACGAACTGGGCGAGGACGATCACCGCGGTGTTGGCGGCCAGGGCCAGACCGAGAGCCGAGGGCGTGATGCCGGCGGCCTCTGTGCCGTAGGCGGCCAGACCCGACTCGAACTGCCCGTAGCAAGCGAAGAAGAGGACGAACCCCAGCACCGACAGCTGGACCATGGCCCGGTGCTGGAAGATCCGCTTCCAACCGCCACCGGAAGTCGAGGCCGCCTGCCGGGGCGCGGCCCCGCTGAAGTGCGGTACCCGCGGCAGGCGCACGGTCGTCCCGATCGCAGCCAGCACCAGGAACATCACCGCCTCAATGGAGAACAGCAGGAGGAAGCTGTCCGGACGGTCGGGGTCGACGATCTGGCCGCCGATGAGGCCACCGATGCCCAGGCCCAGGTTCTGCAGGAAGAACTGGGTGGCGAAGGCACGGGTGCGGGTGACGGGGGTGGACGACCACACGATCATCGTGGCGAGCGCCGGCTGCATCACGGCCTGCCCGGCCCCGAGCCCGGCCGCCGCCAGCAGCACGGCGGGCAGGCTGCCGGCCAGTCCGAGCGCCAGGGCGCCCACAGAGGCGAGGAGTGCGGCGGCGATGAGCACCGGCACTGGACCGCGCCGGTCGACGGCCCGACCGGTGAAGGGCAGTACGACGAGGGCGGCCACGGCGAAGACGGCGAGCACCAGACCCGCCGCGCTCGCGCCCAGTTCTCGGACCTGCGCCACGTAGACGTACAGGAACGGAACGGTGA
The DNA here is from genome assembly GCF_042869595.1 of Streptomyces sp. NPDC006879. Lineage (NCBI taxonomy): Bacteria > Bacillati > Actinomycetota > Actinomycetes > Kitasatosporales > Streptomycetaceae > Streptomyces > Streptomyces sp. NPDC006879. Next base: position 1,074 of record NZ_JBIAGC010000013.1, on the reverse strand, counting down.
AGCCGATGCCGAACGCGCTCAGCGCGTTGCCCAACTGGATCCGACGCATCGCTGCGCCCATGGCCGTGGTCACGTTCACCAACCTTAGGTATGAAGACTTCAGAGCTAAACTTCGATGGTTAAGAGTACACATCGAAGGAGTTAGAAGCCAACGCATGCGTGGCATACTTCGCGGCATGGGCGACACCGCGGACAACGACGACCTGAGCGAACTCACCCTTGACCAGCAGATCGCGGTCTACCAGCGCGAGTTCCAGGACCTGGACCCTCAGGTCGAGAAGGTCGTCTCCGCCCTCAGTCGCTTGAATCGCCGGATGAACGTTGCGTACGGCAGGCAGACCGCGGCGCTCGGCATCAGCAACGCCGAGTGGGAGGTGCTGAAGGTGTTGGTCCTGTCCGGCGCCCCCTATCGGATGGGCCCGAGCGAGCTCGCCAAGCAACTGGGCCTGACCCCGGCTGCGATGACCCACCGGATCGACCGCATGACGGCGGAGGGCCTGGTCACCCGGGAACGGGACGAGTCCAACCGGGTCCGCGTGATCGTCGAGCTCACCGACGAGGGTCGCAGCAAGTGGCTCGACGCGATGCGGATGGCGACCGTCTTCGAGGAGGAACTCCTCCAGGACCTCTCCATCGGCGAACGAGGCCTCCTGGGAGACATGCTCACCCGCCTGCTGGACCGCGTGGAGGACCTGCAGGACCGCGGCTGAGGACGCTCCCGTGATGGGCGGTGGATCAGCGCCGTGCGCCCGCCGGGGACCGTGAGGTAGTCCTGAGGGGCAGGTTGACACCCGCCGTCCGGGTCCGTAAGGTACTTCGAGTTGTCCCGGAGCTCAACGGTTTTAGGGACACACATCCGCCGCCTTGTTGCGGCAGCCCAACTCAGCACGATCTCCCAGTAGGGGTGAATTCGGCATGCCCGAATTCAATACCGAGGCTCGATTATGAGCCGCCTGGGAAATCCGCTAGAGTTCTGGGTGTCGGAACGGCCCAACAGCCGGGAAGGCGAAGCCCGCTGACTGGGAGTCAGGTCCGAAAGGATCTGGTAGAGTCGGAAACGCCGAAAGGGGAAAT